>JANNDV010000067.1:0-9475 GCA_031387975.1 Acaryochloridaceae cyanobacterium OTE_75_metabat_521
GGATCTATGTCCCAACCGATGATTCGAGTTTTAACCGCTTTAATCAGAGAGATGACCCTAGCTTCTCCACGATGTCGCGCATCTAAGGGGTGACGGTCTATCTCTCTGGTCTTAAGATACAAGGGGTTAGGGGATGAGGGAGTGCAAAGCATATCGCTTCCAAGCAATTCTGTAAGTTATTTAATTCACGATCCTAAGCAGGTTCAAGTTGGGGGGCCAAGAATCACCCGATAGCGATCGCCCCAGGTCTTTGCCCTCCAGAGATCCTTAAACAGCCGATTCCACTCATAAAACGCAATGGTGAAGGGATTATGAGAACCAAGGGAATGGGTTAGCCCATACTGAATAGGACGGGTACGCTTCTCTTCGATAAACGTACCAAACCATCGATCAAATAGAATTAAAACCCCGCCATAGTTATGGTCAAGATACTCTGGGTTAGAGGCATGGTGAACGCGATGATGAGATGGTGTATTAAAAACCCATTCCAAAACACCCAGCTTTGAGATCAGCTCCGTATGAATCCAAAACTGGTACATCAGATTCAGAGACAGCCCAACGGCGACGGCAACAGGGTGAAACCCCAACCCGATTAAAGGCATAAAAAAGAGGATGTTTCCTGAGAGCCAACTTGTCCAGCCCAATCGATAGGCTGCGGATAAGTTGAAGTGGTTGGCAGAATGATGTACGGCATGGGTGGCCCACATCCATCGGATGGTATGGGAAGCACGATGCCCCCAGTAATAAAAAAACTCAAGCCCAATAAACAGTAGCGGAATGCTCCACCAGCGCTCCATGGGAACCGTAAAAATCCGATGCTCCCATGTTATGAACAGCATCTGAGTGGGAATGGCTAGAAATAGGGAAACCGTAATGCGATGACCCACTGCAACGCCTACAGACGCTAGGCTTTCCTGCCAAGAGTAGAGGGGCGATCGCCCTCGATGCTGACGACTTAAAACAATCTCAGCCCCAATCATGAGCAAAAAAACGGGATAGAAGTAGTAGATAAATCCGTGCAGCATAGTCCCTCAGCGACAGAACGTTGGCAGTCAAAATAAGGGGTGAACTACAGATAGTCACCCCCTTACGCAATGCTTCCAGTGCCCCTTTGTTAATTCTCCATCGCTGGAGGCAAAGGAAATTAGTGCAAAAGCTTAATGGCTGATCGTGCGCTTAGTGGTTTGGACGTTGCCATTGGGGCCAGTGCGGGTGGTCGTTTGTTGGCCATTACCGTAGGTGCGATTGGTCACTTGGGGTTTGCCATTGGGGCCAGTGCGGGTGGTCGTTTGTTGGCCTGCAAAGGCTGCCTGACCAAACCCTATAACGATGAATCCTAAGGCTAAAGATAGATTGAGGATAGATTGACGCATGATTTGACTCCTGGTTTTAGAAAAATTTACGGTGAATTTAAGACAAACGAATGAAAACTAATGCTTAACGCGCCTGCTGAAGCGCATAGAAATTTTGCATCACCTGCCGCTGCTGGTCAGGCGTGAGCGCCTGGATGATTTGCGATCGCACAGACTGCAAAATATTCCGTAAGCCAAACTGCTGGGCAATGGATAAATTTAGAGCGGAAAGCGCCACTCGTACCGATTGATTCTGAGCCAGAGCAGCATTGAACTGCTTAAGCTGTTGGGCAGACAGTCGCGCTTTAACCTTCGGTAAGGTCTGCTGGCTAATTTGCTCAAGCTGGGACTGCTGCTCTGGCTTAAGCTGAATGCCCACAAGGACTGGAAATAGCTGAGTGAGGGAATGAGGTTCAGCGTAGCTAGGGGTTGTTACAAGGGGCGGTGCCACAATCAGACTGCTAATCACGAGTGCTTTGCACCAAGTGTTCATCCAATTTCCTCCTTACTTTCGCCGAATGAACCCAATTTAGTCGGTGAGGCTATGGCATCACTAGAGCACTACGTCCCGACTTATTCGGGACAAAATCCCGACGGTTTACGGAACGCTTAGCTCTAGCGGTTAGGCTTTTGAATGAATTATGGTTGAGCTTGAGCTGATACTGACTGAGATGAATCTAGCGCTCAATTCACGCTTATCTCCGGTTCACCTCCTGCTGTTGCTGGAGTGGGTTTTGTTGGGCGTTGCGGCAGTCATGCTTCTGGTTGCGGCAAGGGTTCATCCGGTCTTAGGGTTCCCCCTTTTCAATGCTTTAGGTCTGGCAATCTTCGCAGCAATGCGGCTGATCTTTCCCCAGCGCTTGATCGATAAACTGCTCTTTACAGCCTCAGAATTTGCGCTCCTGTTTTTATTGACCTTTGTGGGCGAGTTTCCGGTACCGTCGCTGCTGTACATTGTTTTGGTGATCCGCAACTGCGCGTTATTGGTGGGGCACGATCCGCTCCAGGGAAGGCTTCGCTCTGCCATTACGGCACTTGCTTTTTTGGTTTGTATGCTGTCCCAGACCTATCGCTTGTGGTACGGTCGCCTGCCCATTAAAGTTCCGCTCAATCAAGTTGGCCCCGCTTGGATTGGCTTTTTGATTAGCTTGGGTCTGGTCTTTTTGTTCCTTCAACTGCTGGTAGATGCGGTTCTTTCAGAGCGGAGGGGACAGGAGCAGTTGGCAGAGACCAACGCAACATTACGTCGCTATGCCCTGCGAGTCGAAGAGCTTGCCACTGAGCAAGAGCGCAGCCGAATCGCCCGCGATATCCATGATTCTCTAGGGCATTCTTTAACGGTCTTTAATATTCATCTTGAGGCAGCGCTGCGGTTAATCCATTCAGACCCCGCTGAAGCGGAAGCGCTGTTGATAGAGGTGAAGCAGTTAGGGTCTAAAACGCTACAGGAGGTTCGTCAGTCCGTCACGCTTTTGAGAGCCGACCCCCTAGAGGGGCGCTCACTGGGCGAGGCGATCGCCCAAATGGTGGCAGAGTTTCAGCGCACTACGGGCATTGTGCCAACCTGTACCTTAGAGCTTGATAACCCCCTTTCTGATGAACTCAGCTTTACGCTCTATCGACTGGTACAAGAAAGCTTGACGAACATTTATAAACACGCGAAAGCAACCGCAGTAGCAGTAGGCATTCAGCATTCTTCAAAAGAGGTTCGAGTGATTATCCAAGACAATGGGAAAGGGTTTGACCTGCATCACAAGCCGCTTGGCTTTGGACTCCAGGGGATGCAAGAGCGCACTTTAGCCCTGGCGGGAGCGTTGAAAATCAAAACGGTGCCAGGTCAGGGCTGCCACATTCAAGCTGTTTTTCCAGATCAGCCACAATGATTCGCCTTGTGCTAGTGGACGATCAAAGCTTAATTCGACGAGGGTTGAAGGCTTTACTCAAAACCGATCCAGAACTGGAGGTTATCGGTGAGGCGGAGAATGGACTGGAGGCTCTATCTCTGGTTGAGCGCCTGTGTCCCGATGTGGTGGTGATGGATATCCGCATGCCTGTGATGGATGGGGTGGAAGGCACCCGCGAAATTTGTCGGCGGTTTCCCCAGGCGAAGGTTCTGGTACTGACCACCTTTAACGATCAGGAGTATGTCACTCAAGCAATACAGGCGGGGGCATCGGGATATTTGCTTAAGGACACGCCCTTTGAAGAGCTGACACTAGCCATTCGTTTAGTCCATAAGGGGTATACCCAGCTTGGCCCAGGCTTGGCAAGCAAAGCGCTCTTACAGCCCTCTCTCCCAAACACGCTTGAAGTCTCGGGTCGTTGGGATGAATTGACCCCCAGAGATCAGGACATTATTGGCCTAATTGCCCAAGGTGCCAGCAATCGTGAAATTGCTCAATCGCTTTTTATTGCTGAAAAGACGGTCAAAAATCGGATCACTAATATCTTGAGCCAGCTAAATCTGCGCGATCGCACTCAGCTTGCGATTGTCGCCCTGCAAAGGGGGCTAACAGACACATGAGCTGAAACGGCTATCTGCATAGACGATTTTGAAACCGTCACAGTAACAGGGTTGTGTTTTTAGATAAGTCTGCTACTATTTAGTGGTGTGAGGAAAGTCTTAGTTAAATAGAAACGCCCTTGGAGTCGAAACACGGACAGACGCCCAAGGGTTTTTCTTATGGAACCATCCGTACAATAACGGAAGCCTAAAGAGATATTGGCCTTAGCAGTTCAGTGGTTCCTCGGTGGGAGACTGCTTGGCCTTTAGCCAAGATGGAGACACCTGTTTCGTTTGTGTCTTCCATGCGTCAACTACAAAAAGCATTTCAACAATTGTTTGGTCAAAAGGTGTCTTCTGTTTCACCCCTGAAGCAGCGCACAGAAGAGGTACTGCGGGGAGATCGCCGTGCCATCCGCGATCCCTTTGCCAATCTGCTCTCTAACTTCTTACTCGATTAGGGGTTAGCTCAAAGACTGTCTTTGCGCTTTTGAACCACCACCAATAGCCCCAGCATTCCAGCCTGCAAAAGACCCATCTTGAGCCAATGGGTGTAAATATTGACCGCATAGCCACCACCCTGACTGTCGCGCACTCGCTCTAGTAACGCTTCAGCAGAGGCGATCGCCTTCCCTCGCTTTTCTTTCCACTGTCCAAACTTATCCTGCCACCGATCCATTGCAATACGGTAAGACTTGACCTGGGTTTCGTAGGCCGTAAAATCATCGCGTAACCGAGCCGCCGCTTTAGGACTGGGCAAATCATTGGGCAACTTGGGCGGATTGACTAAATCTTTAGGCTTTAACGGTTCCGGCTGCGCCACAGCAGGGCTATACTCTTTGCGGATACCAGGGAAATAGCAGCGATCAAACAGTTGAGGGCCTAAACACTGGCACTTAGCCTTCTCTGCCTCTGTCCAACCTTGACGCACCGCATCCGGCTGCTGCCAACACGGATCATTCGCCACATCGCGTCCAAACCCCGACACCGTAATCATTGCCTCATAACTCCAGCGCGTCAGGGTAAATTGACTCATCCACTGACCCGCTGGACCCAAACTTGGTAAGGGCATAAAAGCCCCCGCCAGCGTAAACTGTGGTACCAGAAACAAAATGGTCAGCAGCGGCGCAACGTTTTGGTTGCTAGAGAGCGCCGACACCAGCAGCCCCATAATCATGCCGCCGAGGGTTGTTAGAAACATCGTGAAGTAAAATGCCGCCAGATCAGAGGCAGAACCCGGTAGGTCAACCACCACAGTTTTAATGAAAAAGAAAACAGCAGACTCGTAGAGCGCCAGCACAATGCAAAACCAAACCTTAGACAGCAGGTAGGGCAAAATTTGCAGCCCCACCATTCGTTCGCGGCAGTAGATTTCAGATTCTTTGACAATCTCTCGCATGGTGGCAAGGCTACCTACCATCACCACCAAGAGGCCATTGGTAAACAGCAGCGTTAAGGCTTGGCCTGAGTCTCCTGTTGCGACATCAAAGAGATCGCGCTTCCACAGCACAAAGTCCAGCAGCCCTAACAGCGGCGCAATGACCAGCAGTAACAGTAAACTCGCGTGGTCTTGAAACAGAATGGTTAGGTTGCGATGGGAGAGTATCAAAAGCTGTCGCCAAAAAGAGCTGCCTTGGTTTTCCCAAGGTTTGTGACGGCGTTTTGAAGATTTGGGTGATGCCTGCGCCTGCTGTGCCAATTGGGCATTGAGGTGCTGTTGGCGATCGCCCACATACTGCCGATACGCGTCTGACTCAAGGTACTGCTGCTGCCACGCTTGGGGCGATCGCGCTTCTTCTTCGAGCTTCAGATAAATGTCATCAAAGTCTTGAACCCCAAAATAGGTGAGCGCATCTTGCGGGGGGCCATAGTAGGCAACCTTACCTCCCTTGGCTAAAAACACCACAAGATCGCACTGCATCACATTTTTAGTGGCGTGGGTAATTAAAATCACCGTGCGCCCTTGGTCTGCCAGCCGCCGCAATAGCCGCATCATTTGGCTTTCTGTGCCAGGGTCTAAACCCGAAGTGGCCTCATCTAAAAAGAATAGGCTCGGCTTGGTCAGCAACTCAACCCCAATCGAAACCCGTTTGCGCTGACCGCCGCTTAAATTTTTAACGAGGGCGTGCTGACGATGGGTTAGCTCTAAATCGGCTAGTACAGCCTGGATTTGCTGATGGCGCTCTTTTTTAGAAATGTCTTTGGGCAGCCGTAGACGAGCCGCAAAATCGAGGGCTTGGTACACCGTCAGATCCCGATGGATGATGTCATCTTGGGGCACATAGCCAAGTTCTGTCCGGTATGCCTTGAAGTTTTGGTAAAGATCATGACCATTCACAAAGACGTTGCCGCGATGAGCAGGGCGAAACCCGCTTAAGGCATCTAAGAGCGTGGTTTTACCCGCGCCGCTCACCCCCACAATGGCAATAAATTCACGGGGCAAAATAGAGAGCGAAACGTCATCTAGAAGCACTTGGTGCCGAGAGGCAGTTCGGGTGAGATGAACCGCATCAAGACGGAGATTGCCATATTCATTTTGCTGCGTCAGAGTTTCGTCAAAGTTGAAGGTGAACTGACACGGGCCAATTCTAATTTCATCCCCAGGTCGGAGCGTGTGAGGGTGCAGAATCTGCTGATCGTTAATAAATGTGCCGTCAGAAGAATTGAGATCGGCAATAATCCAGTTCCCCTGCTGTAGCTCAATTTTGGCCTGAAACCGCGCCACAACCGGATGATTAATAACCGTATCGTTGCGCGGGTCTCGTCCTAGAGTCAGGCCATTGCGACCTCGTAACGCAATCGTCTCTAGTTTATTTTGGGCGGCACTTAATTTCTCTGGTGATAGTGACCAATCATCGGGTAATTCAATTTGAATTGCCGCCAAAAATTGCAGTTTGTGGGTACCGATTTCAAAAACGTCCCCATCTGCTAACCCATAGGGCACCTTGACGGCAATGGGCTGACCATTCAGTCGCACAACAGCCTGAGACGTCACGGCAATGAGTTCATGGCGATCGCCGTTCCCCCGCCTGACAATTTCAGCGTGATAGGGCAATACATCCTCATCGGCCAACGCTAAGGTATTGTCAGATGCCCGCCCAATCGAAAAGCGATCGCCGCTCTCCAACAGAAAAGTAGGATCTGGCTGCTCGGTTGTGAGTAAGCGCAACTGGGCCAAGGAAGCAGGCATAAACTTTAAGTATTGTGTGTAGCGAAACAAAATCAAGCACGATGAGGGCTTGCGCTATAGTCTAGGGAAATATGCATACCTATTACAAAAGGATTTTCCCATTGCCAAAGTAGTTTTTGCCTGCGTTGGCAGGAAGGTCTTTAATGAAAGCACTATTACTCTATCCTCAATTTCCTCAGTCTTTTTGGTCCTATGACCGATACCTTCAGATGGCAGGGCTGAAGTCGTTGCTGCCTCCCCTAGGGATTATCACCGTAGCATCCATGCTGCCAGAGGATTGGGAGCTTCGGTTCATTGATCGAAATGTAGAGTCAGAAACTGAGGCAGACTGGGAATGGTGCGATGTAGCGATTGTTTCGGCAATGCTCGCGCAGCGCGCTGACTTTCTAGCCACCATTCGCAAAGGGGTAAAGGCTGGCAAAAAGGTTGCGGTCGGTGGACCATACCCCACGTCAGTGCCTCAAGATGCGCTAGATGCAGGGGCACATTATTTAGTATTGGATGAAGGGGAAATGACCATCCCCATGTTCTTGAGTGCGATCGCCCAAGACGAACCCCAAGGCATTTTCCGTTCTACCGAGAAGCCCGATGTCACCTTAACGCCCATGCCCCGCTTCGATTTGCTGAAGCAAAAGGCATACCTCAGTATGTCTATTCAGTTTTCGCGGGGGTGCCCTTTTAACTGTGAGTTTTGTGACATCATTACGCTCTACGGGCGTAAACCTCGCACCAAAGACCCCGCCCAAACCCTTGCAGAGCTTCAAAGGATCTATGACTTAGGGTGGCGCGGCTCTCTGTTTATCGTAGATGACAACTTTATTGGCAATCAGCGCAACGTTAAGCTGTTTTTACGAGAATTGATTCCTTGGATGGAGGCGCGGAAGTTCCCCTTTGTTTTGGTGACGGAAGCCTCGATTAATCTTGCCGATGACCCAGAACTCCTCGATTTAATGCGTCGCGCAGGCTTCTTTGCAGTCTTTTTGGGCATTGAAACCCCTGACGAAGATAGCCTTAAGACTACGAAAAAGCTGCAAAATACCCGCAGCCCTATGATCGAAGCCTGTCAAAAAATTAACGATGCTGGCCTAATGATTTTTGCAGGGTTCATTATTGGATTTGATGGAGAACGAACGGGGGCAGGCGATCGCATTCAGGCATTTGTGGAAGCGACCAATATCCATCAGCCTATGTTAGGAATCCTTCAGGCTCCGCCC
Organism: Acaryochloridaceae cyanobacterium OTE_75_metabat_521; assembly: GCA_031387975.1. Classification (GTDB taxonomy): domain Bacteria; phylum Cyanobacteriota; class Cyanobacteriia; order Thermosynechococcales; family Thermosynechococcaceae; genus JAAURS01. The sequence goes on from JANNDV010000067.1 coordinate 8,260, forward strand.
AATACGGCACTCTGGGATCGTCTAGAACGAGAGGAACGTCTAGAGTACGCCCACTTCGACGATCAGCACTCAGGTGATCAAAATTCTCTGATGAATTTTATCCCCACGCGCCCTAAAGCTGAGATTGCTAAAGAGTATATCGAAACCATCTGGACGCTGTACGAACCCCAAAAATACCTCCAGCGCTGCCTCGACCACGTTCTTAATATTGCCGACCCCACGGTTAATCGGCAGTGGAGTAACTTTTCGCTGAAGCAAGAGCTATTACTATTTGTTCGGGTCGCTTGGCACCAAGGCATTCGTCGCCCACAAACGCGGGTTCAATTTTGGCGGCAGCTTTGGACGGTGTTTCGCTGCAAACCTAAGCTATTTGATTTATATGTATCTATGTGTGCTGAAGGAGAACACTTTTTTGAATACCGCGTTTTGGCAAAGGAGCGCATTAGTGAGCAGCTTCAGGCATTAGACTTACGGGCGCAAGCGACTGCCGCAGCACTACCAGACTCTCAGCGAAAAGCTACGGTATACACACCAGTCTGAAATAGCTGGTGGGCCAGAAGGTCTTAAACGATGGGTGGACATGAGTTTTGGTCGTTTCTTCTCGCAGTTTCAAGGGAGGGTTCCAATTTTGCCACAGGCTGTGGCAAAATTTCGGGATTGATTGCGTAGTCACGGTAAAAGGCAATCATTCGTCCGATGTTGCGCTCTGAGAACCCTTTGAGTTCGGGGAGTTCGTTACGGATTTTTGATAAGCGCGGGATGACGCCTGTGCCCCAGCCTTCTTGTTGCTGACGCTGATGCATCATTTGCCCGATGTCTCAATAAAGCAGGATCATCTCTGCGTTTACGGCAAGGCTTGCTTGAAGCTGCGATCGCCGAATTCGGGTTTTGAGATCGTCCAGTAGTTCACCATAGAAAACCAGATCAATGCTCATTGCAGGAGAGCCTTTGCTGAAACATTTTTCAGTTTATCGCGCAATGCGGCGATCGTCTTTTTAAGATTCTCATCCTTTACTAGGCTTTTCCAACGTGTTTCCTCAGATCCCCACCAAGGTGTGGTGTAGCTTCAACTTCCGCGCTAGTTCGGGAACCCGTACAGGTCTACAATTGCGAACCCTAGCGGCATTCCAGTAAATTAGCACTCAGGAGTAGAGAGTGCTAAACTCCGCAACCTTGGTCATTAGGAGACTCAATAGATATGGCAGCAGTAACCCTC
>JANNDV010000115.1:0-11061 GCA_031387975.1 Acaryochloridaceae cyanobacterium OTE_75_metabat_521
GCGTTGAGAGCTTTTTAATTAGTGCGTCAGGTTAGAAATCTACCCCTCTTTTGAGTTCTATCCCTTTCTCTGCGTAGTGTTTGTGGCAAATCATCTCGGAATGGGTGCTGGCTAGGGCGAAGTAGGATGGGTTGTTTTTGCAGCGGCCTGTGATGATGATTTCGGTGTCACGGGGTTTGCGAAGGAAGGCTTGGAGGATGGGTTCTTCGGGCAATAGCTCTAGGTCTACGGTGGGGTTGAGTTCGTCGAGGATAATGGTTTTGTAAAGTCCTGAGGCGATCGCCGCTCTCGCTATCTCCCAACCCCGTTCGGCTTCGACGTAATCTAGCTCTTGCTGTTGACCGCGCCAGACGATCGCGTCTCGGCCACAGCGTTGGTGATCGACAAGACTAGGGTAGCTTTGCTGCATGGCGGCGACGGCGGCATCTTCGGTGTAGCCGGAACCGCCTTTGAGCCACTGCATGATGAGGACGCGGTGGGATTGGTCTTGGCTGATGCCGCGACCGATGGCCTGGAGGGCGCGACCGAGGGCGCTGGTGGATTTGCCTTTGCCTGCGCCTGTGTAGATTTCGATGCCTTCGATGCCTTGGTGGTTGCCTTCGGGGCTATGGGGGCGCATTTCTGAGTGAAGGTCGGCGATGTCCATCAGGGCTTGGGGGGTGCCGCGCCCGGTGGTGATGATTTCGAGGTGGTCTGGCTTTTGTTTGAGCGATCGCACGACTTCATCTACAGGCAACAGTCCCAGATCGAGGACGGGATTGAGTTCGTCGAGGACGATGACAGAGTAGAGACCGGAGGCGATCGCACCTTTGGCAATATCCCAGCCACGTTGGGCTTCGAGGCGATCAAAGCGGGTGACTTCGTCGGCGTTGAAGAATTCGGCGCGTCCGGTTCTGACTTGATCGATAAGGTGGGGGAAGGCGCGTTGAAGGGCTTCGATGGCGGCATCTTCGTCGTAGGTGCGGCCTGGGCCTTTGAGAAACCGCAGCAGCAATACTCTGGTTTGAAAAGTGGAGCCAATGCCGAGACCAATGGAGCGCAGTACCACCCCTAGGGCGGCCTGGGATTTCCCTTTGCCTGCGCCATCATATATATGAACTTGGCCTGTGATTCTTTCAGAGCGATCTTGAGCCGTTCTGATGCCGATTCCGGTTCTTGTCATATTGTCCTGCTGCGTACTGCGCGTCTTACATCACTGTAGCGATTGGTTGGGTCAGAATAGAGAATATGGCGGACTCTTGGTGCGTAGCTATCGCCACACCCCGTCTCAAGCCATGGGCACAAAGCTAGTGGGCATGCCACTCTCTCGCAGTGCTGCAATAATCTTTTGATTTGCCGTGGGGAATGGATACTGATCGAGTTCGTCTAGCGTGACCCATTTCACTTCATCGCATTCAATGGGCTGCGGCTCGCCAGAAACGTGGCGGCAGTGATGAACTGAGAGCGTCACCTTAAAATGAGTGTAGGCATGCTCTAGAGTCATGAAATGCTCTAGCACTTCTATACCTATGCCCAGCTCCTCCTGGATTTCACGGACTACGCATTCGGCTAAAGTCTCATTGGGTTCTAATTTACCCCCTGGGAATTCCCATAGGCCACCTAATAAGCCACTTTGAGGTCGCTTATCGATCAAAATTTGGCCTTGCTCGTTCCAAATCACGGCAACGCCAATCAGCTTATGAGGGATGGGTTCGCGGGTTTCTGACATAGGAATGACCGACTGTAGGTTAAGGTGATGCGCCTGACAAACGTTTGACCACGGGCACAGTAAACAGGTGGGCTGCTTGGGCGTACACACCGTTGCGCCTAAGTCCATAAGTGCCTGATTGAATGCCTTTGGGTCATGGGGGTCTAGCAAAAGTTCAGACCCCTGCCATAGAGAGGATAAGGCATATTTTGTTGGAATCAATAGCCCCGCAAGCCTTGCCAATACGCGCTTAACGTTGCCATCTAAAATGGGTAATGCCTGATGGAAGGCTGAGCTAAGAATGCCGCCTGCGGTGGTTCTCCCAATGCCTGGAAGTTTTAGCACTTCTTCTATGTGCGTGGGGAATTGACCGCCATAGTCTGACATCACTTTTTGGGCAGCTTTGTGGAGGTTCCGCGCCCGTGCGTAGTAGCCTAAGCCCTGCCACAGCATCAAGACTGCCTGCTGTTCGGCTTCGGCTAAAGACTGAATGGTGGGAAAACGCTCTAGCCAGCGCTGGTAGTAAGGTAAAACGGTTTTGACCTGGGTTTGCTGAAGCATAATTTCAGAAACCCAGATGGCGTAGGGATCTGAGGTATTGCGCCAAGGGAGTTCACGGCCTTGGTGGGTGTACCAATTAAGGAGCGATCGCCGAAGTTCCCCAATATGAAACTCCCGCCAGTCGTTATTGTCTGGCGGGAGTTTTGATGGATGCGGTTCTATAGACTGAAGCGTCACGCCTTCTCCAAAGATGCATTAGGGTTCAGAAGGGCGATCGCCGGAGGAAGTTGAGCCGTCCTGCATCATGTTCTCAAAGGCCATCCGCTGCTCTGCGGCTCGCAGGAAGTAGCCATTCATCATGGCAGAGGCCACTAAGCGCCCAAGGTTCTCGCGGCTGGTGTTGATCATTACGTCAAAGTGTTCGGAGGGGAGCTGCCCCAGCATTGCCACAACGTGTCGCTCCATGACCTGAAGCACTTCGTCTGAGGCTGGTTGGGAGAGCCGAGCCATTGTGTCTGGCTCTAGGGAAGAGACATATTTCCAGAGCTGGTTGGGTGTCTCTGAGTTTTTTCCACCAAAGTTTGCAGCTTGATTCATGAGGGTATCCGTAGGAACAGGATGCAGGGGTTGATGTATGCAATGAAGTCAGATTCTGCCTTAGCGCTTCTATTGCGAATCGGGAGATTGAGTTCAGTTGGGGGTGAGAGCAGCCCCCAAGAACTAATTGAAGATGCAAGCACTGAATCTCAATTCAATGTAGCAACCGCAGGGATGCTTTTAAGGGGGCAAAACCGAACGATTGAGGGCGTAATAACCCTAGAGCGTTCTTGTCTTTAGATAAAGATACCCCTTAACTTGCCATGTACTCATGAATATCGCCTCGACGCTTACGCAGCTTGGTGAGGGCTTCGCGTTCAATTTGGCGGACTCGCTCTCGGCTAATGTTGAGGCATTCGCCCACTTTGGCAAGGGTGAGGGGCTGCCCGTCTTCTAGCCCAAAGCGGAGGTTTAGAACCTGTCGCTGTTGGGGGGTGAGGTCATTCATGAGCTTTTCGAGGTCTTGCCGCAGGCAGGTTTGCAGGGTGTAGTCTTCGGGAGACTCGGCGGGGTCTTCGAGCAGTTCACCCAGTTCGGTATCTTGGTTATCGCCGACTCGCACGTCTAGAGACAGTGGCTGTCGCGCTTTTTCGAGATAGTCACGGACTTGGCGCGGGGTTAGCTCTAGCTCATCTGCCAGTTCTGCAATGGTGGCGGCTCTTCCAAACTGCTGGGAGAGAATGCGCTGGGTTTTCTTGATTTTGTTGAGTTTTTCGGTGATGTGGATGGGGAGACGAATGGTGCGTCCTTTCTCGGCGATCGCCCTGGTAATGGCCTGCCGAATCCACCAGTAGGCATAGGTGGAAAATCGATAGCCTTTGGTAGGGTCAAATTTTTCGACCCCGCGCTGCATGCCGATAGTGCCCTCTTGAATAAGATCTAACAGGTCTACGTTGCGCTTGATGTACTTTTTGGCGACAGACACCACTAACCGAAGGTTGGCTTCGACCATACGACGCTTGGCGAGTTCTCCTTCAGTGACAGCGCTCTGGAGCGTGGCGGCTTCGGCATTGGCGGCGATCGCCCATTCTTCGAGGGTGGGATCGCGCTCTAGCTGCTCTTGGAGCTGTTCTTTAATGTGGTTGAGGAGATTGAGGTTTTGCACCTGTTTACCGTAGGTAATTTCTTGCTCGTGGGTGAGCAATGGGACACGACCAATTTCTCGTAAATAAGTTCGCACCAAATCTTTAGATGTTTCGGATGCTCTCATGCCTAGAAGCCTCGCCTACTGGAAGTTACTGGTCGTTGAGCGGCCTTAAGTGGGGCCGGGTTCCTTTTTAGAAAGGAGGATCGCTGTTTAGGAGCTAAAAGGAGATGCGATGAACTGAACTAGGCGAAACATATCGCAGTCTTTGCATCACAACAGTTAGCGACTTTACCCTTTAATGATGCGGATCCCGTTTCGCAATGAATTTTAACAAAACGCTCACTTATATTAATTATTGTAATATTTTCCAATAAAGCAACCCCCTACTAGAGTGATTTTTGGCAGACGTGTGGTGCAGAAACCTCAGTAGAAGTAACTGAAAGTCTTTCTGCACAAGTGTTTGGAGCTTGATTTAGGCTAAAAGTAGTGAAGGTTAATTAATAGTGAATATTTTTAAGATCTCGGTGTTTATTAAAATTAATAAGTAAATATACTTAGATTATTCCCTAAAGTGTGCTAATTGTTTCATCAATCTCAACTTCAGGGCAATGGGCGATTATGAATGGGCGATCGCATCTGACCTTTACGCAGCAGATACAGGGGTCGCGGAGATCCCTTGCATTCGTACATGCACGAGAAGATCGTGAAGGGCTGCTTTGGCAGAAGAATTTTCAGGCAGGAAACTGTCTCGGCTGGCAGTTTCTAGGCACTGCACGAGTCGCTGATACTCTTGGTAATGAAAGGATAGGTCGTTGCTGCTTAAGATTTGGGCTTCAGCTCCTGAGAATTTCTGGGCAATGAGATCGGGCAAGTACGGCAGTTGAAACTGCTCGTTAAGAGCGACAAGATTGGCTTCAATTTGCCCCGTTTGCATGAGATGTATGCCTGTGAGCAGCACACGATAAAGGTAAAGCAATGGCTTAACGCGCGGTGTGGCTTCTTTACTCAGCAAATGCCACTGTGTTTTTGCAAACCCTAGGTAGTGGTGGCTATGGTGGCGAGTAATGCACTGGGGGGCGATCGCCTTGAGTTTTTCGTGCTCTGGGGTGGTGTACACAATCAGTGGTGAGAAAAGCTGCTCCAAAACATAGCCATTGCGCTTAAGCATAAGGCTCAAGAATTTTTTGAGATCGTGGGTGACTAAATCTAGCTCCAGGTCTGTTTGAAGTTCTGAGATTTCGATGGTTTCTTGCCCAATGTTTAAGCCGATGACTTCAGGAAGCGGCAGAATGTGAACGCCGCGCAGGTCATAATCTGAATCTGGCGAGGGAAAGCCATAGAGATGCGCCCCGCTGATGGTGGCAAACAGCAGCGGAAACGGTTGAGCAGCAGCAACTTTAGAGAGTCGTTGATTGATAGTCATAAGCTTTTCAGGATTGCGTTACTGTCAGCAATTTTTCAATAAATTCTCGGTAGTCTTCTTTCATTAGCAAATCTTCATCCACCTTAATGCGCTGGCGTGTTGTATTGACCGCTTTTTGTTCAATAGGGTTGTAGCCTGTCTTTTCGTATTTCTCCCAATACAAACCTGTTCCGCGACGCTGCCAGGTCGGGAGATCGTTGAAGTTAATACCACTTTGAAACAGAAATTCGTTTTTGAATCCCACAGACTGATGCTCAAGCAACTTTGTGGCTTCTCCTGGATTTTTGCCTTGTTTGCGTGCAGTCCAATAGCACCAACCGTTAAGCGCGCAGCGGGTGGCATCGGCTTGTCGCCAGCTAAAGTAGTCCACCACCTGCGATGGACTCACACCCATCCAAATGCGGCTGTCAAACTGAGCGATTTCACCTAAAGTATGAGTAAAAGTAGCGCTGGCAATGCTGGCTGAAATAGAAACAATTTTCTCCACGCTTCGGTCAAAAAAATCCCAGTTGGGAGCACATAAAACGGAAATCTCATCGCTCTCTGTGTAAGCATACAGGCCGTGAAGCTCTTGCAGTAAGGCTTGAGAGGTTTGTACCATAAGGCTATGGAATTTCTCGTCAAAAGGCTTTTCAAATCGGTCTGCTGTGAAACGTGTGAATCCACGTCCATCAACTCGTACAACAACCCAAGCCCCTAGTAGAATGCGTTGTTCGTGAAAGTATTCCAACGCTCGCATTCGGTCTTCAAATTCGTTATTTTTCACTAAAACGCTCTAATTCCTGCAATTGCTTCACTTCAAAAAGGTTTCCCTCACCAATCTCCACTTCAAACAGTTGATGAAATCCTTCACGACAAGATGGTCTAATCAATTTTTTGGCTGTGGCATAAAATCCAATATCTGGTACCCGATCCTTGCCCGTCCGCTGTTGATTCCGTTCCCAAGCTGCCTGAATATTGGTCTTAAAAAAATATCCAAGAATCTGAGCTTGATGAGCTTGCCCCAATTGAATGAGTGCTTCTCGATCAGTCAAGGTTGGATTGGTGTTGTCTACAACGACTGACTGGCCTGAACTCAAAGCCGCTTCGATAAGCTGCTGCTGACGGCGATCGCGATTCTTGTTATTGCGAAGGCGATCTTTGCTTACAAGAACGTGAGTCTCAGCAAAATAAGTTTGAAAAAACGTTGTTTTCCCAGATGCTTGCAACCCGATAAAAATAACTATGTCCATAGTGATTCAGCGCTTTATGTTTAGTTCGTAACCCTGCTGCGTCGCGCCCGAATCAGAAAATCATTGGCTTTTGCATAATCTGGGCGCTCAGGCAGCTCTGTTTTGGTAAACGCCTCATCAAATTCTTGATGGAGCCGCAATCGCCAAGCGTTCACCTCAGCCCAAGCCATTTGCTGATGCTTAATCGCCAGAAGCTGCGGACGATGTTCATCCATCCGCACTGGAACCACCCCTTCCTTGAGCAGCGTAATGCCAGACAGCAACAGCCGGATCAAGTGCATAGCGTGTTTCCAGCGAATTTGATCGTGATTGCGCAAGTCTTGCTCTAGCTTTTTGAACTGCGACAACACGTAGCCGCCGTAGGTTTGATACACCAGTTGGGATAAAAACAGCGATCGCATCTCCAGCAATTCTTGCGCTAAGGGCGTCGCCAGCTCTACCAATGGCGTGTACAAACACTCCAAAACATTGGGGTTGGCTTTGAGCGCCAACACAATAAACTTTTGCAGTTCCCAGTAGCATTCCTGTGTTTCGTCTTGCTCAAGCTGTTCGGGGATGCCGTAAAGCGACCAGTGGAGTTCTGCTGGAGGGAGGTAAATGCCCCGCAAATCCGTATCCGACATGTCGTCGTCCAGCCCATAGGCTCTCGAACCCACCACACAGCGATAGATGACATGATCGTAGAGGTTGTACTCAGTGAGCTGAGAGGGCGATCGCACTAAACCCTCCGATTGAAACTGCTTACGAAGGCTAAACTCATGACGCTTTAGGCTCACAACCCGTCCATTGGGTAAGCGAATTTGATAGGAATGAGAGCCATCCGTTGGGGCTTGGATAATCACACCCACCGCACCCTTAATACACAGCAAGTCTCCGCCTGCCGACTTGAGATCGACACGGCTCACAATTTGAGTCCCCACGGACAGAACGAGATTAAATGGCGCAGACGCATGACCAACAGAATTCATCGTAATAAGGCTATTACATTTTGTAGCACAAGTAGTATAACTTTATTTCAGTTGAAACACTGGCTACTTGGTTAAGCCGTCAAACACTAAGGGCATAAAAACTCGACTGTAACTCCTGCTTGAACCAATGCCTCATGAAAGTTTCGCCAATCGGAGTCTACAGCGTTGCAGATAGGTGGTTTCTGAGGATGAGTTAGGGCAACTGCCACGAATTTACGATCTGAGCGATCGAAGTTTGCCAGAGTAGGGGTACTGGGGAATTCTGCAAACTCGTCATCGCCTATGGGCGTAATTAAGACTTTCTCAACACACTGAGCATTAGATTGATTGGTCAAAACCCATTTCAGAAAGGCATCACCCGCCCCAGGTTGACCCGTCTGTGAAACTTTATGCATGTATTCGCGGATGATGTGCCACGCGTCGTCAAGCACCAAAGTCCCGTGTTGCTGAACATCTTGTAAACGTCGGGCACAGGTCACAACGCATTCTGGTGAAGCTTGGGGACAATCTCGTCCATTTGCCACAATGAGGACGTTAGTATCTACAACGCTATGCATGAGCTAACTTCTAGCGGCTTGCCGTCGCATCGCAGCTTCGGTCATAGCAACTAAGTCACCCATTTCATCACCAAAAAAGCCTTGAGGCCAATTGTTAATATTACCGTAGGTGTCTAGTTCTAAGGAAGTCAGTTTAGAGGTTCCCGTATCGTCAATACTACAGAAGTACAGCGCTGCATCTTCAGCGGTCATATGATTATGCTCTTCTGCAATTCGACGCTGTAGACGGCGTAATAAATGCTCACTATGGCTTTCTAGAATAATTTGAACGTTACGGGTTTTGATAACATCAATAAATACATCTGCCAAGCCTGCTTGGACTGACGGATGAAGATGTATTTCTGGCTGCTCAAAAATTATAGTGGAGCCTTCTGGTACGTAATAACACAAGACTAAAACGGGCAAAATTTGAGAAACGCCAAAACCTACATCTGTGATTAAGACTTCTGGAGAGTCAGGAAATCGCCGTACCTTGATTTCGTAGTCGCTTCGATTTTCAGCAATAGCTCGTATTTTAAAATCATGAATTAAGCCCAGTTTTTTGAGCCAATAAGCGACAGACTGTTCCACATTTAATTTTTTATTGCGAGATGCAAGAAGAGCTGAGGCAATGAATTCTCCTTTTTTACCTACACTTCGAGGATATTCACCAGACCAAGTGTAAGAACGCTGAGGATATTCACGAAGTGGCCCCAAGTAGTATGTTTTCTCTAATTGTTCTTCAAAACTTAAGACTAGGTTTAGAGGAAATCTTGTAGAGAAGTCTATGGAATTAAAATTATTAGGAAACTGATGATTTTTTGTCGGGTTTTCCATCAGTTCTATATTTGAATAAAACTCTAGCCCCTCAAATAATAAACCTTCTCGAAATCCTTCATAAAAATCGACAGATTGAGACGACTCTGAAAGTCGAATACCAATTCGACAATCATTATCTGTAAGATATTTAAATTGATAGTCAAAGGTCTCTAGCCTAATACTATTGATAGAAAATAAATTTATGACAGAACTAAAAGTTAATCCTGATTGATAGATTTCAGGCATTGGCATTGTATATGGTATTGTCTTATCGGCAAACAATGTTGAGCCAGACAAGGAATATCTCGTAGGTATATGAATAGGCTTGAAGTATGGAAGAACAGGTTGCCAGCTCAGAGAATAGTTTATATTTTGAGGAAAGATATGCCGATTTAATATATCAAATGATGTCCCGAGATTAGTATAGGTGCGCTCATTCCCTAAGTATAAAATAAATTGCTCGTTTGACTCAGCCGTTTGCTTCAGCATTAGCAAAAACTGCAAAATCGCTGTCTTACCTGAGCTATTTGTTCCAAAAATACCCGTGAGCGGAGCCATCCGAATTTCTCCGGTGTCCCGCCAAGATTTGAAATTTTCAAACCTAAATTGCGTCAACATAGGCTGCCCTGCAACTAGCAATCGGCTCAGCAAAAGCCTTGAATATAGAGTGATTCTACTGCATCACAAAACTTTGGCTGGCACAGGTGAGGGTTTGGGCAGAGGAGGGAGCGATCGCTCTATTCGTGCCTTCCCCATCGAATACGTCACGCTGTAGCTCAACGCCAGTAGCCATAGCCAACCCCTAGGATAACGGGGTTCCAAATAAGGCTGAAGCCGCCGCACAAAGGCCGGAAACCAGCTTTGGAGCAATGCATTCACAAACGCTGCCATCGTAAAGCTCCAGTAGCTTTGGAGCCATCGAAGCATATCCATTGGCCCCACTAAATCCCAAATCCAGTACAGCAACGCCGGATTGGTAAAGGCCGCTTTGATTGCCATGCGGTTAAAGGGTAGCCAGCCAAAGCGATCTTTAACAAACCCATCCGCCATTTCTGGGGTTTCCCCTGCCAAAATGCCAAAGAAGGTATTTAGCATAGAATTGACACGCTGGGGCGGAATCTGCCGACCCGTGGGCACCATCATCCCCCGCGAAAACAGCCAGGTGACGGCAATGTTGCTCTGATAGGCGCGGATTTGATTGAGATCTTTTGCTTTAACGAGGTTGTTTCTGAGGGCGGTATCTAATAAATCTGTCAGACGCGGGAGGTTGCGCACAATTGACCCAAAGCCCGTAAATACCAGCGGGGACTGCATTGAGGCGGCATCTCCGATCGCCACTAAGCGGTCATAGGCTACGGTGCGATCGCGGTCATTGGTGCTGAAGTGTCCGGGGATATAGCCAAAGGTCGGCTTGAGCCAAGTGAGCTGATCGAGATCGCAGCGGCGATACTCTGGCAAAATGGTGAAAAAATCTTCGTACATTTCCAGCAGCGAGCCTGGGTTCTCGGGATGCACTTGGTGGTAGTGAAACAGATAAAAGGTCAGCTCGTTGCCAGGGCCAGGAAACAGCTCCCAAATAAGCTGTCGTCCCCGCGAAATATCGCCGTGGCTATTGAGCACATCCCCAAACGATGAGTTCCATACGGCTGGGTCAACGCCGGACACCACGGCACCGACCGTCGGGCAAACGCTATCAAAGGTACGTCCGCCGTTGAGCTGCCATGCGATGGGTGATGCCGTGCCCATTGCATCAATCAAGATTTTGCCTGTAGCCTCTTTAAGCGTTTGAGCAGGAAGATAGGTGCCCTGCACTTTTACCTGATGGGGCTGGATATCGGCACGGGTGAATTCGGTGTAGTCCCAGATTTCGCCGCCTGCTCTACGGAGTTTTTCACCACAGACTTGCAAAAGCTTGGCTGAACTGACGGCAATGTTGAGCACCGTTGGCGTATGGAGAATTGCGGCCTTGGCCTGGGGTGGGTTGTTGGCATCAAAAAACTTATGGAACCCGTCTACATACTCGCGGGCAATTAGGTCTTCAAACTCAGCGGCGGTAAATAACCCTAAATCAATTAAATTTTGAAACTCTGCTCGCGAGATATTCCATTCTCGATGCATTCTTCCAAAGGGGAGCCGCTCTATGAGCAGTACGCGATAGCCCAACTGCGCCATCACTGCCGCATGGATAACCCCAAGGGCACCCCCCAGATA
>JANNDV010000203.1:0-5676 GCA_031387975.1 Acaryochloridaceae cyanobacterium OTE_75_metabat_521
TTGCACTCCCTCATCCCCTAACCCCTTCTCCCAGAGCGGGAGAAGGGGGACAAGATTCTTACTCCCCTCTCCCAGAACAGGAGAGGGGCTGGGGGAGAGGGTCAATGTTGGAGGTTATTAAATCCATGATCCTTAGCGCAGAATTTGTTCCCAGACACATCTAAGCGCAGCGAATTGACGGATGTGGCTGTAGGACAGCGCAACTTCCTGGAGCAGCATTACGCGAGAAAATGGAGTTCATCAGCAGTCTTAAAATACTTATCATCCATAGAGGTATTGAAGAAAAACAGACATCCATCACGACTGTGGGGATTATGAATTGAGCCAGGATGCGATCTAATATAGTCTCCAGCACCATACTTCTCATTCCCAATGGTCAGGTCTCCACTAATCATGTAGATTTCCTCTACTCCCCCATGACGGTGTAAAGGATACTTCATGCCTGGAGAAGCTTTCAGGATTCCAGAGGTTCTTCTGGATGCGAGATCAGTATAAAAAATTGAAATCTCAACACCAGGGACAGGGTGAGACTGCCAAGCAATATCTTGAAATCGAATGCTTGAAAATGTATCATCGTTTGGGCTTACAGGCTCAGTCACCGAAGCGCAATCTTGTAAAGGGTCTAATTCTAAGCGATCAAACAGTCGCCCTTTTAGTCCAGGATCAACCTCTATGGGTTCAATCCCGTAAGGCAGTGCAGTTGCTGCCACTTGATACTGAACCAATTCTTCAGCTAGCTCAGGTGTTTCGATCAGCTGCGCCTCTACCCAATCCCGCTCATCTTTGTTTAGCAGGTCTAGTGCATACAGGGGCGCAAGCTCGCAGAAGCAGTAATGTGTAGAGTTCATGAGCGCAAAACCGAGGGTGGGTAGAGATTAACATGAAAGATCTGGAGGCTTTAGGGCGATCGCAAGTTTCTCAATCAGAGAAATACAAATGGATTGAAAACTAACTTAATCTGGTAGCCTAAGGTCTAGCTCAGTGCAGTTTTTAACTTACTTAATCCTAGGCGAATTCTCGTTTTTATAGTACCTAACGCTAAGCCAGTTTGCTGAGCAATTTCACTTTGAGTGAGACCCTGGTAGTAGGCTAATTCAATCACTAAACGCTGTTCTTGTGGCAGTGATTTCAGGGCAAACAAAACGCTCTCTCGACGTTCAGCAATCAATGCATCTTCAACAGGGTCTACGCTACAGTTCTCACCTTGGATCTCTGATAGTGCCACAAATATTTCTTTAGAGGGAAGATTTCTCTGTCGTTTGCGGAGGCAATCCAATATGCGACTGCGTGTCAACATAAAAAGCCAACTATCAACGCGTGCTTTTTTTGAATCATATCGTTCTGCTATTCGCCAAACCTGAGAAAATACGTCTAGGATAACCTCTTCACTTTCTTCTCTTAGTCCCAAGCTTTTCATGGCGAATGAATAAAGAACCTGAGCATAGCGACTATAGAGCGTGGATAGGGCGGCTTGATCGCCTTGCGCAATTCTTGAAATTAATGATTCATCATTCACTAAAGAATCGAACTCCCTTTACTGACGATGGCATGAGATTACTAAGCGTATTTTATCTTAGCCCTATCAGTTCCTAAAGAATGACTGAATTTTGAAAAATAGCGAACCTTTTTATTGAGCATCATGGTTCATGGCGCTAGCTTAAGCATTTCAAAGAAAGTAGCTCAGAGATCCAAAGGCTAACGGGTTGCGTATTTCTAATAGGGGCAGCGATAGCCTACGGTTCTTACCCGTTATCGCTGACCTATCTCAATATTGACTGTATTAACGGTCGGCTGACTGACCACGCTAGATAGGAGTTACAAAACCATGAAAGATTTTCAATATGATCTAGAGCACCCTCGTCGGAAGGGTGTTTCCCGTCGCAATATTTTAGTAACAGGGGGAATGGCAGGGATAGCTGGGGGCATTGTCAGTGGTATCGGTGCATCCCTTTTTACAGATCGAGCAGATGCAGCAAGCTCTGAAAAGCAGGGAGATATCAAAATCTTGAACAATGCACTATTCTATGAACATCAGGCTATTTGGGCTTATAGCTTTGCCGCTGGCAAGCTCACAACAACGAATGTGGGGAAAGCGGTTCTGGCGATTGCCCTAGCAAACCAAGCAGATCATAAGCAGCATCGTGATTTGTTGGCTTCTGCGATTCAAGGGTTAGGGGGTGTACCCGTTAAGGCTCAAGCGAGTTACGACGTGTCCTCATACATTAAAAATGGTGAGGGCAATGTTGACAGTGATGTCAATATTGCAAAGCTGGCGCTGGCCTTAGAGACGGATGCGGCGATCGCCTACACCCAAGAGGTTGCCAAACTTAAAACCCCTGCGCTAATCAGTGCTGGTGCTAGCATTGGCAGCACAGAATCAGCCCATGCAGCAGCAATTCGGGCTGCATTTGTATCTTTGGGCGTTAAGTTGGCGGTTGTACCAGCGGCTTTTGTGAACGCAGAAAATCGAAGTGCTTGGATTTTGAAAGTGTAGTTTTCTCATCATTTGACATTCCCAGATGCTTTTAGCGACGGGAATGTCAGAATTTTTCATTCTTAGGATCGTGGATTAAATAACTTACAGAATTGCTTAGTAGCCATGCGCTTTGCACTCCCTCATCCCCTAACCCCTTCTCCCACAAGGGGAGAAGGGGAACAAGAAACTCCGGCTCCCCTCTCCCCTTGTGGGAGAGGGGCTGGGGGTGAGGGTCAAAAGTTGAGGTTATTTAATCCATGACCCTTAGTCAAACTCTAACGATGCTCTAGTAGCAGGGTAGGATGATAAAAGGCCCAATCCAATGGATTAGGCATACAGAAAGTGTTTTTCTAAATCCATGAATTTTCCTGATTTCGACCAATTTACGCAACTGGCGCACAAGGGCAACTTTATTCCAGTCTATCGAGAATGGGTTGCTGACCTCGATACACCTGTTTCTGCTTGGTATCGCGTTTGTGCAGGGCAGCCCTACAGCTTTCTACTAGAGTCTGTCGAAGGCGGAGAGCATATTGGTCGCTACAGCTTTTTGGGCTGCGATCCGCTTTGGGTGCTAGAGACACGGGGCGATCGCACCACCCAAACCCATCGCAGTGGCGCAACTGAAACCTTCACAGGCGATCCCTTTAAAATATTGGCAGACTGCCTTAAGCCCTACCACCCCGTTAAGCTGCCGCAGCTCCCCCCTGGTATTGGCGGACTGTTTGGCTTTTGGGGCTACGAGCTAATTCGCTGGATCGAGCCACGGGTTCCCGTTCACGCCCCCACCGCCGAAGATCTACCCGATGGCCTCTGGATGCAGGTGGACAACCTGCTGATTTTTGACCAGGTCAAGCGTAAAACCTACGTGATTGCCTACGCAGACCTGCGGCAAGAAGCAGATCTAAAGGCGGCTTATGAGAAGGCTTGCGATCGCATTGATAACCTCGTCCAACGCCTCAAGCACCCGCTTAACCGTGCGCTAATAGAACTCACCAGCCAACCGAATCTTGCCACCCAGCCACCCGTTGCGTTTAAGAGCAGCGTTTCTCAGGCGCAGTTTTGCGCCAACGTAGTGAAGGCCAAAAACTACATCAAAGCCGGAGATATTTTTCAGGTGGTACTGTCTCAGCGGCTGGAGGTTCCCTACGAAGGCGATCCGTTTATGCTGTATCGCTCATTGCGGCTGATTAATCCTTCGCCCTATATGGCTTTCATGAACTTCAAAGACTGGCAGATCATCGGGTCTAGCCCAGAAGTGATGGTTAAAGCCGAACGGCAGGCAGATGCCGATGCGCCCCTGCTGGCAACCGTGCGCCCCATTGCTGGCACCCGTCCCCGTGGCAAAACCTTCGCCGAAGACCAAGCCTACGAAAAAGACCTGCTCCAAGACCCCAAGGAAATTGCAGAACACGTCATGCTGGTAGACCTAGGTCGTAATGACCTAGGCCGAGTCTGCATTAACGGCAGTGTGCAGGTACAGCCAGAAGCGCTAATGGTAATTGAGCGCTACTCTCACGTCATGCATATCGTCAGCAACGTGATTGGGGAACTGGCTCCGGGCAAAACCGCCTGGGATCTGCTCAAAGCCTGCTTCCCTGCGGGGACGGTCAGTGGTGCGCCCAAAATTCGGGCAATGGAGATTGTGCATGAACTCGAAGGCGATCGCCGTGGCCCTTATTCTGGCGTGTATGGCTATTATGACTTTGAAGGTCAGCTTAATTCTGCAATTACCATTCGCACCATGATTGTGCAGCAGGATGGCGATCGCCATAAAGTGAGCGTACAGGCAGGCGCAGGCTTAGTGGCAGATTCTGTGCCAGAACTGGAGTATGAAGAAACGCTGAATAAGGCACGAGGCTTACTAGAAGCCATTCGGTTTTTAGCACAGTGATTGAGATGCTGATGGGTTGAATCACATTATTTTTCTCAGAGCAAAATAATAACCCATGAAAAAATCTCTTTTCTTGTGTCAAAACAGCTCTTATACTAAAAGCTCGGATGCTGAGTCGTAACTGCTCTCGTTTGCGCAGAATATCCATACGTTCTTCGGAGTAAAGCAAACATGGTTGGAGATGGGATTCGCATCTTGAGCGTCGCCATTGTGGGGGCTGTTTTGATGTTTTTGGTGCAGCCCTGGCTTTATCAGAGTGGCATTGTGCCCATTACCCAAGTAGAAGTAGAAACCTGGCTCTCTGAAAAATATACGGTTGGTGCTGCCATTGTCTTTAGCACGGCGCTGGTCACCACTCTGCTTTGGTATGTGAGCGCCCTGCGCGCAAAGGTCACTGCGTTTAATGAAGCATCGCCGCTGCGTTTAGTGTGGGGGCTGCTGCTGCTGCTGCCCATTATTGGCATTTGCGTCGCGCTGTCTTTTTATAACAACAGCAGCGAAGCGCTGCTACCCCTCACCTTTATGTACGTGGTGGATGTGGTGTGGGTGTACTGGTTTACAACAGCGATTAGCTCTCCGGGGCTGCTCAAATTTATTCCGCCAGGATCCTTTACGGTTCGTCATCTTATAGGGCTGAAGTAATGTCTTTATACATTGTCTCGATTGGGGGGACTGGGGCTAAGTGTGTGGAGTCAATCATTCACTTGGCGGCAGCGGGGCTATTTGGCAAAGAAAAAATTCAGGTGCTGTTTATTGACCCCGATGAAAGCAATGGCAACCTCACCCGCACCCGAGAAACCCTTGCTACCTATCAAGCCTGCCGTCGTGCTGTGTCTGGCAGCGATAGCGACATGCCCTGGCTGCAAACGCCCATTGAGGCGCTAGAGGTGTGGTCGCCCTTTAGCGGCAGTCTCAATAAGTCTCTCGGCGCTTACTTTAATTACGAGAGCTACGCCTTTAATAGCCCTGGTTTAGGCCACCTGTTTGATGTGCTATACACCCAAGGGGAGCGTGAAGCGAATCTAGACGTAGGCTTTCGGGGGCGACCTGCCATCGGCTCTGCCATTATGAGCCAGGTGAAGTTAGACAGCGCCACTAGCCAAGAACCGTGGCGATCGCTGCTGCAAAGCATTGAGCTAGATCTAGGGGTTGGCGGTGGTGGCAGTAAAACCAGAATTTTTATCTGCGGCTCTATTTTTGGGGGCACTGGCGCATCTGGGTTCCCCACCATTGGGCGACTACTCAAAAATAAGCTAGAAAAATCGGGCATGAGTGGCAGCGTCAAAATTGGCGGCTTGCTGATGCTGCC
>JANNDV010000244.1:0-50140 GCA_031387975.1 Acaryochloridaceae cyanobacterium OTE_75_metabat_521
CTTGAGCCGGATTGACAGCAAAATTGACGACTTGCTAGAAGACCGAATTAAGGAGGCGGGGGACAACGCGGCTCTCGTTGAGCGGCTGAAGGCCATTGAGGGGAAAGTGGCGATCGCCAATGCCAAAGTCGCCTACCAGGAATATCTGAAGATTATTCGTAGCGATCGCTGGAAAGCCCTTTCTGCCAAAGGCGCGCGCGTTCAGCGGCTGCTGTGGGCCAGCACAGGCACCAAAAACCCCAACTACAGTGACGTCATGTATGTGGATGAGCTGATTGGGCCGGATACGGTGAACACCTTACCGCCCAGCACCATCAAGGCTTGTGCCGACCACTGTGATGTGGACAACCGCGTCGCAACAAACGTTGAAGCGGCAATAACCTGCATCGCATCCCTCAGCGATCCTGATATCTACATCGACCTTGACCAGGTGATGGTAGAGCTGTTAGAAGACGGTATCGTCAAGTTTGTGCAGCCCTTTGAATCACTGCTGCACTCCCTCGAAGAAAAGGTCAATCGACTGGCAACGGTATAAATAAATCTACGGCTACGGCGCAATAACATCTATGGCGACTACGTTTCTCGAAAATCCGCTGCGCGTTGGCCTTCAGCAAGAGCGTATCCCAGAACCGCAAATTTTGGTGATTTTTGGTGCTTCAGGCGATCTTACCCAGCGCAAGCTCGTTCCGGCGATTTACCATCTGATCCAGTCCCGTCGGCTCCCCAGTGAGCTAACCATTGTGGGCGTGGCGCGTCGGGAGTGGAGCCATGAGTTCTTCCGAGAACATCTCAAACAGGGTGTAGAAGAATTCTCTGACGGCATTAAATCAGAAGAGGTCTGGAATAACTTCGCGGAGGGTTTGTTTTACTGCCCTGGCGACATGGATGACCCAGCCTTCTACCAAAAGCTCAACCTATTTTTATCTGAGTTAGATGGTCGTCGCGGCACCTTTGGGAATCGGGTTTTTTACTTATCGGTGTCCCCTAAGTTTTTCTCTGAGGCGATCCAGCAGCTTGGCGCAGCGGGGATGCTCAAGGATCGTGAGAAAACGCGGCTGGTGATCGAAAAACCCTTCGGGCGCGATCTCCAGTCTGCTCAGGCGCTTAATAAGGTCGTTCAAAAAGTCTGCCGCGAAAATCAGGTTTACCGGATTGACCACTATTTAGGCAAAGAAACCGTTCAAAACCTTCTGGTTTTTCGGTTCGCCAATGCCATCTTTGAACCGCTTTGGAACCGACAGTTTGTCGATCACATCCAAATTACGGTGGCAGAAACCGTTGGGGTAGAAGACCGCGCTGGGTATTACGAAAGTGCAGGTGCCTTGCGAGACATGGTGCAAAACCATATTTTGCAGCTCTTGTGCCTGACGGCGATGGAACCCCCCAATGCCCTAGATGCCGACAGCATCCGCAACGAGAAGGTGAAGGTGCTGCAGGCCATGCGTCTTGCCGACATCAATAACTTAGAGCATTCTGCGGTTCGTGGTCAGTACAGCAAGGGCTGGATGAAGGGCAAGCCTGTCGAAGGCTATCGGCAAGAGCCTGGGGTTGACCCTAGCTCTAATACCCCCACCTTTGTCGCCATGAAGCTAATGATTGATACCTGGCGCTGGCAAGGGGTTCCCTTTTACCTGCGTACCGGAAAGCGTTTACCCAAAAAGGTGAGCGAAATCTCTATCCATTTTAAAGAAGTGCCCTTTTTGATTTTTCAATCGGCTGCACACCAAGTTAACCCGAATGTTTTAACCCTGCGGATTCAGCCCAATGAAGGGATTGAGCTGCGCTTTGAGGTCAAAATGCCAGGGCCTGACCTGCGAACGCGATCGGTCGATATGGACTTTGGCTATGGTGCGGCCTTTGGTGCCACCAGTGGCGAGGCTTATGATCGCCTCCTTTTAGACTGCATGATGGGAGACCAAACGCTCTTTACCCGTGCGGACGAAGTGGAGGCAGCTTGGCGCGTGGTCACCCCTGCCCTCACGGTTTGGGAATCTCCTACCAATCCGGCAGATATGCCCACCCATGAAGCAGGAACCTGGGAGCCAGAAGCTGCTGAGCAGTTGCTGAATCGCGATGGTCGTCGTTGGCGCAGACTTTAGCTGTTATTTACCAGATCTCTTGCACGAATATTACCCTCTCCCCCAGCCCCTCTCCCATAAAGGGCGAGGGGAGTCAGAATTAGCCCTTCTCTCCTCGTGGGATAAGGGTAAAGCCCTTGGCTATAAGAAAGGGATGAGGGGGCTAGGATTGATGCAAGAGGTCTACTCGCTGTTATCCACTTAAAGGCATAAAACCTAGACGTTATGATCACTTCTCCTGCCCCCCTAATTGCGCTGAAAGCGCCCCAAAATGTCTCTCTCGAAGAGGTCAATGGGGAACTCAATAAAATTTGGACAATGGACTTAGCAGCAGGTGAGGATGGCACATTAGCAGGTGCAACGCGGGCTAAAACCTTTAGCCTCATTGTGTACGAGCCTTCTGAAACCCAACAGCTTCTAGCAGAACTGGGCTATTACAAAGGCCCTATTGATGGGGTGGATGGGCCGCGCACAAAAGCCGCGATTCAGGTGGCTCAAAACCACTTGGGTCTAGCGATTAACGGCTATTCTTCGCCAGAGCTATTGGTTACGCTGCGAGAGCAGTTGGTGGCAAGGCGATCGCAGGACAACGACACCACTCCTGTCCCCCAAGTTTCCTACGCACTGGATGCGGGGGGGGCAGGCGTTGCCGATGAGGTTGCTAGCCAAAACCCCTGCCGCATTATTACCCTGTGCCCCATCCCAGAATCGACAGGGAGCATAACGGCTCAGGTTTCGGCTTACTGCCCCGTCCAAAAACAGAGCAGCGGCAGCTTAATCTGCTGTGAGTACATCACCCTCAAAGGCACAGAAGAGGAGTTGGCAGAAGCCAGCGGCTTCATTCAGTCTTTGCTGATTGGGGAATTGCCTAAGTTTTTGTGGTGGAAGTCGATCCCTGATCTTCAGCAAGACCTATTTCGCAAATTGTCATCCTTCATTAATTTGGTCATTGTAGACTCCAGCACCTTTACTGAAACTACCGCCGCCTTAGTGAACATCCAGAGTCTGCACCAGAAAGGCATCAATATTTCAGACCTTAACTGGCGGCGATTAGCGACTTGGCAAGAGCTGACGGCAGAGGCGTTTGACCCACCCTCTCGACGGGCCGCACTCACAGAAGTGGATCGCTTTGTTTTAGATTACGAGGCGGGTAATTCATCTCAGGCATTTTTATACTTGGGCTGGTTAGCCAGCCGCTTAAACTGGCGGTTTGTCTCGAGTACCCATGAAGGGGGCGACTACGATCTGTGGCGCATTAAATTTACCAATGATGAACAGCTCAACATTGAAGCCGAACTTGCTGCCATTCCGGTGGGAAACTCAGGGAATGTGCTGGGTGATTTGATTGATCTAAAGTTAGCTTCGACGAATTTAGAGGCCGACTGCTGCACGGTAATTTGCTCTGAAACACGGGGCTGTATGCGGATGGAGGCAGGGGGCGGTGCCCAGTCTTGCCGCGTTCAGCATGTTTCACCGTTGACGGAGCATAGCCCAGAAGTGTTGATGAGCCAGCAGCTTCAGCGCTGGAGCCACGACATTTTGTTTGAGGAAAGTCTTGTGGTTGCAGCTCAGATCCTCCAAGCCGCTTAGAGTTGTAACAGGCTTCTGGGCAGGTGTGGGCTTAAATCTAAGCTGAGTACAGTGCCTTTATCATTTTGCTGCGTTGCAATCAGTAACGTGGCTGGGTTAGTAAAGGCGACTGCGCTAATTTCTTGATGGGTTGTTAAGGCAAGTTTGGCCTGTGCCACGGTTCTGCCCCGTCGATTGAGACAGGTGAAACTGCCGTGGCGATCGCCCAAAACATAGCCCCAATGTGCCGTACAGATCCAGTCTGCACCCACATCTAGAGGAATACGCTTAATTTTGAGCGGAGAGAGGCTGATTATTAGCCCTGTAGGGTTCTGAGCCTCGGTGATGGCAAAGAGCTGATTTTGGGTGCGGCTCAGCACTGCGGTTTTAATCACATCTTCAAAATCGTAGCGCCAGTAAGACTGACCTCGCCGATTGCAAAACTGGAGACGCTGACGGTGGGGGTTGAGAGAATCTGCTGTAGGCGTATGGGCGATTAGCAGGTGGCGATCGCTGGTAATCCAAACTTGCGCTGCGTTGTGCTCAAGCGCCATCCGCCTTGCAGTATGCAGAGCAGAGACTTTGCCAATGTTGAGATAGCTGCTAGGCAACACCTGAGGTCTATCTGCATGAGGCTTTGGCTGATCGGCGGGGCTTTCACCAGAGCATATTGCAATCCAATTCCCCTGAGGGTCTACATCAACGCCAATACTGGGGAAAGTTGAAGAGGGTGGAAGAGAGATAGGCAGTGCTCCAAGTAACTTAATTGTGTCCGCTGTTTTGAGCCAAAGCTTTAGCCCCTGTTCTGCCTGGGTCGCAATCATGCATCCCTGAGGTCTGAGCCACAGTCGATGAATAACCTGCTCAAGCTCAAGGTAGGGCTGAAGCTGTTCTGGGCAAATTTTTAGCTGCCGAGCAAAGGTTTGGGCGCTAGATTTTAGCTTGCTGGGACGAGGTTTGAGCGGCTGAAGGGCGCTCTGCTGCGGTAAGACTGGTTCTAGTGACTTAACTACAGCAGCAGAATTAGCGTGGTAAAGGCTGGTAATGACCGTCTCAAGCACAAGCCTCATTTCTGTGGCGGAGCCATAGCGATGCTGCGGTAACTTCTGAAGCGCCTTGCGGATAATGGCCTTAAGGAGCGTTGGGATGGGCCGAGGAATGCGTAAGGGCTGATTAAGATGAGCCTTCATCACGTCGATGGGCATGCCTGAGAAAGGTCGCTCCCCAGAAACGAGTTCGTAAAGCAATACGCCGATCGCGTATAGATCTGACTCAGGTGAATAGCGACCGTAAAATCGTTCGGGAGCCATGTAGGCGGGGGAACCCGTATCGCCTGAGCTGTTCACCCGCGCCTCGGGTTGCTCTATAAAGCGGGCAATCCCAAAATCTGCAATTTTTGCAGTCCAGCCTTGAGCGCTCACGTCTAGCAAAATATTTTCAGGCTTGAGGTCGCAGTGAATAATGCGGTGCTGATGGATATGCTCTAGCCCGCGTAAGGTATCTTGAACCAACCCTAATTTTTGAATCAGAGAAAGGTCTATTTTGGACTCGATCAGCTGCCGTAACGTGCCGCCCTGGCAGTAGTCCATGATAATGTAGCGCCCAACCTGCTTATACTCAACTCCGTGAAAGCTGACAATATTAGGGTGGTTGAGCCGCACCAATATTGCCAGCTCTTTCAAAAAGCTGTGGGTTGGAAACCGGAGGTGGTCTAGGCTCTTAAGGGCAAAAAGCTCACCCGTCGTGGGATCGCATCCGCAAAATACCTTGCCAAACTGACCTTGTCCAACTTCTCCTAGGATGTGATAACGCGAGTTTTTCATTCTGTTGGCAGGCAATTTGAGGGCATCTTTAAGGCGCAGATGATCCGCAACACGCTTAAGATGCCCACCCTTTACCTGACATTATGCATACAAATGCCTGTTTTTCAGAATCAAACCTGTGAGTTAAGCGATTTAGGTTGGCCAGACAGCTTTTAGACAAACAGCTCGTCCACTGCCAGTCGCGCTTCAGATTCTAAGGACGGCTCCGATGGCTTGGATCTTTCTGCTGCTGGTTCGGTGTTCATCGTCATATTACCCGCATGGACACTTTCACTCAGCTCACGGGCGGTGTGATAGCTGTCCAAATCGCCGCTCTCAAAGAACAGCTTCGTGGCGGTTCGTAAATGGGCGATCGCCTGCTGTTTCTGTCCGGTATGGGAGAAGACGGAGCCTAGCTGCATATAGGCTTGTGCATAGTTAGGATTGACGCGAAGGGCTTCGGTATAGGCCGCCATTGCATCCTTAAATTCTCCGCGCTTTTCTAGCTCAAGGCCACGACGGTAATAGCTTTCTTCTAGGGTGCTTTCCATCAGCTCTGACTGCTTTTGAGCCATGGTTGTAGCTTGCCCTTTGAGATCCTCAATTTGAGCATCCAGTGTAAGCAGCGTTTCCTTGATCTCATCAATACGGTTATTGGTGGTGTTGAGCTGAATCATTAAAATGCGATCAGTTCCGGCAAGGGCTTCAGTGGTTTCCTTCACCTCGTGCAGACTTTGGTGGTAATGCTCAACCTGTGTTTGCATGGCAGACTGCATCTGCTGCCGCTGCTTAAAGTTGAGTGCAGCCGCCAAAGACAGCGGTAGAGCCGTCAGTATGATGAGGTTTTGAGTGGCGATCGCACCCCCAATGGCACCCCCTACGGCACCTAAAATTGATACCCCTTCTAACCAGCCCAGTCCATTTTTTGGAGCCTTATTGTTCTCTACGTTTTCAGACATAACCATTTCTTGATACCTCAGTACAGCTCGACCAATAAAAAAGAGTACACATCCCATGACATCTATCTGATGGCATCTCAGTGCAGCGACATCCAAAACCTAGCCCAGAATGGCTCGGATTAGCCCCACCACTGGCGACATAAACTTATACTCATCCGTTGACAAATATTTGCCCATCACCGTGGGCCAAACTTGGCAAGCCACCTGAGCGGGTCGCTCAACCCCAAATGCCTTGATGATGGTGCGATGCCATAGCAATAAGCCTTCGCGCAGAAAGTCTAGATCGCTAAACAGCATGGACGCTGACGCAACTCTTAAAATATGCTTTTGGTCGCGCTTGAAAAAGTTAGAGACATCTTGAGTCCCCTTAAACAAAGAGCTACCGTCAGTTGTTTTAACCGTACTGTGAAGATCCTCGAGCAAAAAGGCTTCATTGTCTCTGACCGTTTTGTAGGCTGCCGCACGCAGAGGAGCCGTTTGTAAATAGTCTTTCAAAAACTGAAGTTCTTCGGCAGAAGCATATCGTCCATCAGCTTCAACAGCAAGGCGGGAAAGTTGAGTCAACATAGTCGGTAGAATTTCTATACGATAAAAAAGGGACAGCAAACGTCTCAAACGTCATTAAAATCCAGGCTTAGTCAGCCAGAGAAAGCGCCTTTGATACCTCTCCTTGGGTGTCTTTGAGCTGACTGATCATAGAGCGGGTAATTAGTTTGCCCGCTTCGACTAAAATCGTGCCGTAGAGCGGGTGCAAAATATCTTGAGACGCCCGTTGCCCAATCAAAGACTCAATATCCTCTACCTCACTGACGTACATCCCAGCGGGTAGTTCAACCACAACGCCATCCCCCACCACGCGGGATTGGCAAGCGAGGCGAGAATTCATCTTGCAAGTGGTGATGACTTCAAGCGTCCGCTGTTCCCGTCGGCTCATCGGAGACAGATGCTCCATGCCTTCGGTAATAAAAATGTGGCACGTAGCACACATGCCTCGTCCACCGCACTCTTGAGAAACCTTAAGGTCTTTTTTGATTAGTAAAGATAGAAGGCTCTCGTTAGTTTCAACAGATGTTTCTTCGTTAATGGAATTAATTTTGACGGTCTTAGCCACGGCTCAAGCCTCTTACGTTGATGTTGATAAGGTTTAAAAATGGCTAATGGCCTAGGCCTTCACCTAGCGGTTCGCCTGACCTTGACAGAGCCGATCCATGATGGTGGCGTGGTCATGATTTTCTTGAAGCCAAGCCTCAGCTCGCTTCACGCGCTCGGGCAGACCCAATACGAAATAATTACATTCAGCTCCCAGGGATTCGCAGGTGGTCTGGATGCAGTGCAGCTTTTGGCCTGTGAGTCCACTAAAGAAAGAGCTGAGCAACCCTGCTTCTACAAAACACTTTGGTTTACCCAGAGCAGAGCCGCTGGTTGCAAAAGCAGAATTGCGAACCGCAACGACAATAAAGCCCTGCTGATAGAAATTGAAATCTAGATCAACTTTGCCCCAGCCGTGGGTTTTCCAGCTTTGCTTAAAGCACTGTAAAAACTCAATCATTTCAACCTCTGCCAGGGGCTGTTTATAGTGCTGGCTCACTTCTTCGGCAAAGCGACGGTAAAACGTTTTGCCCCACCAGGCTCCGCATTTATACAGCACAGATTCTGAGGCAGCGCCGACTTCTTCGGCTAGCCCTTCATAAATGGCTTCCAAGAACGGTTCTGGCAGTGCCAAGAGACGGGCACCTTTGCGATTCTCAATCAGACCCGCTTCTAAATCGCCCTGAATATAGACATCAGGGGCAAAATAATTGCTGGGGAGATGAGATTCTCTCACTAACTCTTTGACAGAAATCATAGAAATACGTCCTCGTAGGGTGTTTCCAGCAGCGCTAGGCGGCCTTTTGAAGTGCAGGCTTTGCGTTTAGGAGCACCGCGTAGGCTTCTTCGAGATAGGGCTTAATAAGCGCTAATTGCTCTGGCGATAGGCTGCTTTTGGCCTGAACTAAAATCAGCCGATAGAGTGCTAGCTCAATGTCGCGAAGCTGATAGACCTCGACGAGATCAGGCAACCACTCTAAGATGCGGCGACTCAGGTATTCTGAGTTATTGAGCAGCATTGCCATGGCGGCGTATCTTAATATTGAGAGCCAGTGCATCACTGCACGTTCTAAAAGTTTGGGGTCTGAACCCAAAAATTCTTCGGTGAGGTAGTCTACAGCGGGCTGAAGAATCGACAGTTCGCGTTCACGAATGTATTCGTAGGCTTCAATGCGATCGCCCAAAGCCTGAACATCTTTCCCAAACCGATCTAGGTCAGCATCACTGAGATAGTGATCGTCCGCCGCGTAAATTAATGATTGCAGTGCAGTATCCATTGCCGTTGCTTCGTCCTAAAACAAATCTGAAAGGTCATCAAGGCTAATTTCGGTCACTTTGCTTGGGCTGGCAGTAAATTGTGGTACCGCGCCAATATTGGGGCGTCCTTCCCAGGAAAAGCTGCTAAAAAATGCCTGAATGGGCAGTAAATAAGAAAGCGTTTGGGATGTTTCAGCATCAGACTGAAGCGGATGAAAGAGACTGTTTCCGTCCCAAGCAATGGGAGAAAAGAAGTCTCGAACACTCAGCGATCGCCAATCCAAGGGTTCTGCTACTAAAGCTGGGGCAGCCCAGGTATTGCTAATGACGCTGCTGCTGCCTTGCCAGGGCATCGCACCCAAAAATGCTTCGACGGTTTGTGTGGACCAATGGGCAGCAGAAGCGATCATCCCAGATACTCTCCATGTTGGAGCCGTTTCTCAATGTCGCGAGCCGTAGCGCCCTCAGTCTGCCAGAAGGTGGCAGAATCGATCCGGTCTTGCTTACCCAGCAAAAACTTGCAGTAAGTTTCGCCCATGGCATAGCACTGAATTTCAATGCAGTTGAGCTGCTTCTGGATGAGACCACTAAAAAAGCCAGAAAATAGACCTGCATAGATATGGCAAACGGGTTTACCCACGTCACCCAACGTTCGGGCAACCGCAGAGTCAAACACATTGATGAACATAAAGCCGTTTTTTTGTTCATTGAGATCAACTTCCCAGTTGCCCCAGCCCTGGCTGGCAAACGGCCACCACCAAGTTTCTAAAATAAATGAGAGGCTAGACTGCTTCACATCAAAGCCGAACTCTTTGAAAAACCAAATCTTAAAGGCTTCAGCATCTCGCTGTCCCCACTGCCGACCCATGCTGTACATCACCACCGAAGATGCACTGCCGACCTCTTCTTCCAGCCCTTCAATCAGAGCCACAATAAAGTCTTCCCCTGCAAAAATATTGCGAGAGTCATTCCAGTCAACAACGCTTCCCGCTTCAGAATTAAAAGAAAAGAAGTCGCTAAAGCGATAGTGATGATGGCGTTGTGGGTACTTCTTTTTGAGAAGATGATCCACTTTTTGAGAGTAGTCCAGCAAGGGACTAGATTGTTCAGAGGTTGCTAGAATCACAGTGAATGTCCCCCCGAGGTGTCGTTCCGTGCCATAAATTCAGCCTGATTAACAGTGGATTCAATATTTGGCGTTTATATCTGCGTTGCTTTCAATATGCCCCTCTACTCAGGCAAATGCATCATCGAATCAATCCGTAATTCTACGGATTTTTGAATAACGCTGTGCCTCGCCCATCAAGCCCTGGCTTGAGCCTTATACACACGACCTATGGCTGCCAGTAGGTTGGGGTAGAAAAACAAAGGTATGTAACGGAATGTAAAATCGACCAAAATGATTGGCAGTAAAAGATTTCACTGATTCTACATTTCTTGACATAACGTTCTTTACTTACCCCGACCTACTTATGCACGTCTCGATTTCTGATTCAGGCAAAAAAGAGATTGCGGTATAGCTCATCACTAAATGAGACTAGCTCTAGCCTAAGATTTTGTTTTGAACGTTTCTAAAAATGATGCAATGCAAGCTCATTTTGGGATTAATGAAGAACAAGAGCCATTGCCTGACGTTGAGGTGGCAATATACATGCATCAGTATGATTTCTGTATTAAACTCTCTGTCTCACAACATTCATTTAAAAAATTTCACTCTACTCCTCAAGGACTTAAACTTTTAAAATCCAAATCATGAATTCGTCTTCTAATAAGCTTTCCCCCATGGCAAGTTACTATGTGCGTCGATTAATCCAGTCGCACAAAGACTTGCTACACACAACGACAGATTCTGCCCCATCAGATCTGACCTTACTAGAACCCGAAGAAATTCTCCATCGGGTGGTGATGAATCCTTCAGAGCGGCTTCAGCGGATTAATAACCTAGAAATACTGGCGCGTGCCTATCAAAATTTGACGACCGATAAACGGCATCCAGAGCAGCTCAAGCAGGTTGAACGACAAATTTTGCTATTGCTCGGGTTTTCTGATGCAGCAATCTTAGGATCTACGCAAAAGCCTGAAGTAGCGGCTGTGCCATTAAATACAGCCATCAATAAAGCCTTAACCATTGCCAAAAGCGTTGAAATTTTAGAGGCGCTGTGCAAATGCGGTGAACTGTATCTAGGCTCAAGAATTGCAAGAGACTATTTGATGGGTTCCTGTCCTGAAGCACTTCGGCTTAAGGGTTTTGAATTTGGAGGCGATCATCTGCTTAAGGTAAACCGTGCGCTGACAGATACCCTACAAGAACCAGAGACTGAAGATTTCAAAACGTGGATTAAGCATTACATTAGTCGGTGTTCTAGCATCATTCATGGGTTTGATGCTTTAGTAAATCAAGACCATTTAGCCGACTGCTCGATTGATCGCAAAGAATTAGAGCATTCTTAGCAGCAGCGTTTTGTTCTTGAAGGGTTTTGTTGCAGTGTAGGGTGATGCTTCATGATGGAAGACGTTCTATACCAAGGCTTTCAGTATCTATCTCGCTACAATGGCTGGATTGCTTGGAATCTATTTTTAGCGTTTATTCCGCTTTGCTTGAGCTTTGTTTTATTCAGAAAGTGCCCAAGCTTAGGGAAGCTGCTTAGTAAGCCTTCGGTAATGTCTCCTTTTAGAGGTAGCAGCCGTAATGCAGCTACACCGAGATCGGTCGTCTGGTGGATTTTATTAGTGGTGTATGGAGCCTTTTTGCCCAATGCCCCTTATGTATTGACAGATATTATTCATCTTATTCAGGCAACGTGGGCAACGCCTTCGGTTTGGGTGATTACGCTATTTTATATTCCGCTTCATTTGGGGGCGATCGCCCTTGCCTTTGAAGCCTACGTGGTGTCGCTCATTAATCAAAGCGCCTACCTTCGCCGAGGAGGGCTAAAGCAATACATTTTTGGCGTTGAGCTGTTTACCCATAGCCTCTGTGCAGTGGGCATTTACCTAGGACGCTTTCTGCGGCTCAATAGCTGGGATTTGGTGACGGGGCCTCATAATGTTTTGCTGGCAACCCTCAATGATTTGACCGGAAAGCGTCCCTTGGCGGTCATCTTAGCGACGGCACTAATTTTGACGGTGCTGTACTGGATGATAAAGCAGGTCACAATTGGTCTTTTGCTGCGCTTTCGAGAGCTGCGCAATGATCAGCACACCTTTGACTAAGTGCCCTTCGACTCCGCTCCCTTCAACAGGCTCAGGACACGGCAGGGCAAAATCTCTAGTCTCTAGCTGGCTGAGCGAAGTCGTGGCTTGCCTCCCGAAGGGTAGTCAGCGGTAGGTTGTTTCCCAGAAATTACCTCAATTATTCGTCAAATGGGGCTAGACCGTAAAGTTGGTATCTGCACCTTGAGCGGCCTGCCAACTCCGCGCATCATAATATAAATCCTCTAAGGTAATGTCGTGAAGAATAGACTTGAGGCGCTGTCCCAACCGTTTCCAGACTGCTGCTGCCACCCAATCTTCGGCGTTAGCGCGGTCTTCTTGTGCCGCGACAGGAAAGGGTTCATCCCATTCGCCAATGGCCTCTAAAATTTGGCCGAGGGAAATCTGAGCCGGCGATCGTGCCAACCGATACCCCCCTTGGGAACCCCGCACCGATCGCACAATCTCCGCCTTGCGTAACTCAATCAAGAGCTTTTCAAGATACGGTGCCGGAAGCGATTGACGCTGGGCAATATCGGTTACTGAAGCGGGGCCATAGCGGGGCTGAAGGCTAAGGTCTAAGAGCGCCTTGAGGCTGTAGTGCCCACGGGTGGTTAGCTTCATGCAGATTGTGCCGAGAATATCAAAAAAAGGTGATGGGTGGGTAGCAGATTGAACCCAAAATCAGCTAAAGTCAGGCATCAATAAGTTTCCGCGCTTTTATTTTAAAGCTTTAACCTTGAGCTATCTTCCTTCGTCCATGCCAGACTCCTTTCGTCGTACCAAAATTGTTGCTACCGTTGGCCCAGCGATTTCAACGCCTGAAATGCTGAGAGCTGTGATTGAGGCAGGCGCTACAACCCTACGCCTTAATTTTTCCCACGGTACCCATGAAGATCATCGGTCTTCGATTCGCCTTATCCGTCAACTTTCCTACGAGCTGAACCGCCCCGTCGCAATTTTGCAAGATTTGCAAGGGCCTAAAATTCGGCTGGGTAAGTTTGCCGATGGGCCAATCACCCTTAAAAAGGGCGATCTCTTCATCTTGACCAGTCGAGATGTGCCAGGCACCCAAACCATTAGCTCCGTCACCTATCCTCCCCTTGCAGAAGAAGTGCCCAACGGCGCAATTATCATGCTCGATGATGGGCGCGTCGAGATGAAGGTAGAGGCGGTAAAACCTGCCGAAGGTGAGCTTCACTGCCGGGTTGTGGTAGGTGGGCCGTTGTCTAATGCCAAGGGCGTTAATTTCCCTGGTGTGTATTTGTCGATCAAGGCGCTGACGGATAAAGACCGCCGCGATCTGGTCTTTGGCTTAGACCAAGGGGTAGATTGGATTGCCCTCAGCTTTGTGCGAAACCCTGAAGACGTGGTTGAAATTAAAGCGCTGATTGCGGCTGCGGGTAAATCTACGCCTGTGATTGCCAAGATTGAAAAGCATGAGGCGATCGAGCAGATGGAAGAAATTCTGCGCCTGTGTGATGGGGTCATGGTGGCACGGGGCGATTTGGGCGTGGAGCTACCCGCCGAAGACGTGCCCATGCTGCAAAAACGGCTCATTGCCACTGCTAATCGCTTGGGGATTCCGGTCATTACCGCGACCCAAATGCTAGACAGCATGGTCAATAGCCCCCGCCCTACCCGCGCAGAGATCTCGGACGTTGCCAACGCCATCTTGGACGGTACCGATGCCGTGATGCTTTCTAACGAAGCTGCCGTGGGGAACTACCCCGTTGAGGCCGTGCAAACCATGGCGCGGATTGCAGAGCGCATTGATCAAGAGCGGCACCTGTGGCCGAACTGGATGACGGAAACGGCCTCAGAGCGATCAATCCCCAACGCGATTAGTGCGGCAGTGGGGCAAATTGCGGTGCAGTTGGGCGCAAAGGCGATTTTAAGCTTGACCAAGACGGGCGCAACGGCACGGAACGTTTCTAAATTTCGACCCAATATCCCCATTTTGGCGGTCACCCCCCACGTTGAAATTGCGCGGCAACTTCAGATGGTGTGGGGGGTACAGCCTCTGTTGGTTCTCAATCTGCCCTCCGTGCGCCAAACCTTCCAAGCTTCGATTACGGCGGCCTTAGAGAAAGGTCATGTCAAAGAAGGGGATTTAGTGGTGATGACGGCGGGGACACTGCAAAATGTGTCTGGCTCGACAGACCTCATTAAGGTAGAGCTGGTCACAGCGGTCATGGGTCAAGGCGTGGGGATCGGTCAGGGTGCGATTAGCGGTCGCGCGCGGATTGCGAGTGGTCCGAACAGCCTCAAGGATTTCCATGTCGGAGAAATCTTGGTTGCGGCACATACCGAGGCCATGCATGTAGATGCCATCCGTAAGGCAGCGGCGATTATTACCGAAGATGGAGATCGCAATGGTCACGCGGCGGTGCTGGGTTTACGCCTAGGAATTCCGGTGATTGTGGGTGTAGAAAGTGCGATGGAGCTGATTCGGGATGGCACCATTTTGACCTTAGATATCCAGAAAGGACTGGTGTATTCCGGCAGTTTTGATAACTATCAAAAAGTATCAGATTTGTTAGTGTAGCGAGATTTTTGTTAGCGAACTTAGCTTCGCTAAAGGGCTGCTATGAGTCTGTAGCAGTATGATTTGAGTGAGATGGGGAAACCGCAGAGGCTGTTATGACAAAGTTTGTATTTGTGACCGGAGGCGTGGTTTCCAGCATTGGCAAGGGAATTGTTGCCTCTAGCTTGGGGCGGCTACTGAAGTCTCGGAACTTCTCCGTCTCGGTGCTGAAGTTAGACCCCTACATCAACGTCGATCCGGGCACCATGAGTCCCTTTCAGCATGGGGAAGTATTTGTAACCGATGATGGTGCCGAAACCGATCTAGATTTGGGTCACTACGAACGCTTTACCGATACCGCCATGTCTCGCCTTAACAGTGTGACGACAGGCTCTATCTATCAGTCCGTCCTCAATAAAGAGCGTCGCGGCGACTATAACGGCGGTACGGTGCAGGTGATCCCCCACATCACCAACGAAATTAAAGAGCGGATTTTTCGGGTTGCCCAGGATACTACCCCCGATGTCCTAATTACCGAAATTGGCGGCACGGTGGGGGATATTGAATCGCTCCCCTTTTTAGAAGCCATTCGCCAATTCCGTAAAGATGTGGGGCGGCAGAATATTCTGTATCTCCACGTGACGCTGATCCCCTGGATTCCAGCCGCCGGAGAAATGAAGACGAAGCCCACGCAGCACTCTGTCAAAGAGCTGCGCTCGATCGGGATTCAGCCCGATGTGCTGGTGTGCCGCTGCGATCGCCCCCTCTACCCTGGCATTAAAGATAAACTTTCAGAATTTTGCGATGTCCCCGTCAAGTCTGTAATCACCTGCCAAGATGCCAGCAGCATTTATGAAGTACCGCTAATTCTAGAGCAGGAGGGCTTAGCCCAACAGGTTTTAACGCAGCTCAACATGGAAAATCGCACCCCCGATCTGAGCCAGTGGCAAACCTTAGTTGATCAGCTCTATCAGCCGACAAAACAGGCCAACGTTGCCATTGTTGGTAAATATGTCCGGCTCTCAGATGCCTATCTTTCTGTGGTGGAGTCGCTGCGGCATGCATCCCTGGCGGCGGGCGTTTCGGTCACGCTGCACTGGGTTAACTCAGAAGACATTGAAGAGAAGGGTGCCGAGCAATTTTTAGACCAAATGCACGGCATTATTGTGCCCGGCGGCTTTGGCGTGCGGGGGGTAGATGGCAAAATTGAGGCCATTCGCTATGCCCGTGAACATCGCATTCCGTTTTTGGGGCTGTGCTTAGGGATGCAGTGTTCTGTCATTGAGTGGGCGCGCAACTTGGGCGGGTTCCCCGATGCCCACAGTGCTGAGTTTGACCCCAATACCTCAACGCCCGTAATCAACCTACTGCCAGAACAGCAGGATGTTGTAGACTTAGGCGGCACCATGCGTCTGGGGCTATACCCTTGCAAAATCTTGCCCGGTTCTCTCGCCGAGCGTCTTTACGGAGAACCCGTGATTTATGAGCGTCACCGTCATCGCTATGAGTTTAATAATGCCTACCGGAGTCCGTTTTTAGAGTCGGGCTACCTCATTAGTGGCACCTCCCCAGATGGGCGACTGGTCGAAATGATTGAGCGACCCGATCATCCCTTTTTTATTGCCACTCAGTTCCATCCAGAATTTTTGTCTCGACCCAATACTCCCCATCCGCTGTTTAGAGGGTTTATGAAGGCGATTCTCGATCAGGATGGACTGCCATCGCAGCAGCAGACGGGTGAGGGGCTAAACCATGAGCCATTGGCGACTTATTCATTGCCAAGCTAGCTTTCAAAGATGGCGGCAACAGCAACTTTGATGACCTTTTTTCAGATCGCCACCTTCTAAGCCGCCTCTAGCCAATCAAAGATCTCCGCCAACTGATCTAGCGTAATTAATCCGTATTGCCATAACGTCATTGGCAAAAAATTGGGCATTGATGCACAGTGCTTCAGTGCTAGAGCAATTTCCGCCACGGGAATTGCCAAATCTTCTTTCAAAAACTGAATTAATCGATCTTGCCTAGTTGGGTTTATCATGACGGCAAAAATAAATTTATGACATATAACTTAACAATCAAAGTTAAGTTCTGTAAATTAATATCAGATACGGGTTGCCGTAATTTGACCGCCAAGCATAAATACTTAGGCATTTACTGCGTAAACAGGCACTTTAGGCTGTCGGGTCAAGCGTAGAGGCTTCGTTAACTCTTCTTAAATGTGCCGCACTTAACACCATGAGGTTGTTCTATGAAAGCTAGGGCTGTCTCAAGACGTTCAGAATGTCTTTAAGAAACGCCTCTTTCAGCCCTTCACAAAATATAGGTATTATCCAAAAGCATCGCCGTCAAAGTTTGGTTAATCAACTTCCGTTTACGTTTGGAGCGTTTGACGATGACTTATACCATTGATTCAGCAAGATCTATTTTCCCCAATACCCTGGTTGCCGATGCAGTGCCCAATACCGTTGAGGCATTTGACCAGCTCAGTCCTGAAGATCAGTTAGCGCTACTGTGGTTTGCCTACACTGAAATGGGCACCACCATCACTCCTGCGGCTCTGGGAGCCGCCAACATGATTTTTGCTGCCAATACGCTGACCCAGATTGAGGAGATGACCCCAGCAGATCAAACGCAGGTGATGTTTGATCTCGCAAATCGAACAGATACGCCCATTTGCCGCACCTATGCTTCCTTCAGCATGAACGTGAAGCTTGGTTTTTGGTATCAGCTCGGTGAATCCATGAAAGAAGGTATCGTAGCACCCATTCCAGATGGCTATAAGCTGGCTCCCAATGCCGAAGCAGTGCTTCAGACCATACGCGGCCTAGAGGCGGGACAGCAGTTGACCGTTCTGCGGGATGTGGTGGTTAACATGGGCTACTCTCCCATGGGCGCACAGCGGATCAAAGACCCCGCAGTGCCACCGACAGCACTTGGCTCTCGTCTGAAGGTCAGCATTATCGGCATAGACAACGTTACGGTGCTGAGCTACATGGAAACCATGAATGCCTTTGACTTTGAAGCAGCCGTTGCCCTCTTTGCCGATGAAGGTGCGCTTCAGCCCCCTTTTCAGCGGCCTATTGTGGGTAAAGACGCAATTTTGGCCTACATGCGCGAAGAATGCCAGGGACTCAAGCTCATGCCAGAGCAGGGAATTTCTGAAGCCTTAGAAGGTGGATTTACGCAAATTAAGGTAACGGGCAAGGTACAAAGCCCTTGGTTTGGCGTCAATGTGGGGATGAACTTAGCGTGGCGGTTTTTACTCAACCCCCAAGACAAAATTTTCTTTGTGGCGATCGATTTACTGGCGTCTCCCAAAGAGCTGCTTAACCTGGTGCGCCAGTAAAGTGGCGGTTTGCTATCGCCCTAAATCATGCATCGCGTTAATGGCATCTGCACAGTGCTGAGTCGTGGCCTGTAGATCGGTGCGATCGCCGCTTTTAGGTGGCGGTTCAATCAGCGCCCCAATCCGAATGGTGAGGGGCGTTCTTTTGGGCTTATATTGCCCCTTCGTCAAAATATTGTGCGTCCCCCAAAGGCAGACAGGCAATAGCGGAGCCTGCGCTTTTTGGGCAATTAGGGCAGCCCCTAGCTTAGGTTCAGTAATGCGACCATCAGGTGTGCGGGAACCCTGCAAAAAAAGACCCGCTGCCCATCCCTGCTCTAAAGAGGCTAGCGCAGCGCGGATGGCGCTACGGTCTGCTGAGCCTCGGTTGACAGGATATGCCCCATACCATCGAATCAGTGTTGACAGCACGGGCACCTCAAAGAGTTCCTGTTTTGCCATATAGGCCACAGGTCGCCCCACGCAGCTTGACACAATGGGCGGGTCAAAATCGCTGGCGTGGTTGCTCACTACCACCAATTTGCCTTGGGGGGGCACATTTTCTGCGCCATAAATCCGTACCTGAAAATAGCCGTGAAGCGCTGGGCTAACCACAGACCACTTAAATAAGTGATAAAGCGCCAAACTAATAAACGGTTCTCGCTGCTGCGTCATGCTTTTGCTGCTGCTGCCACTGCTACTGCTGTTACTTAAGAATTTACTGAGGCATAGGCCATAACGTTGGCGAAAGTCCCCATTTGGGTGAGCTTTATACCTGGGCAAGTCCGTTTCACCAGACCCGTCAAAACCTTGCCTGGGCCTACTTCAATCACTTCTTCAATGCCCATGCCCTCAAGGGTTAAGCAAATTTCTCGCCAGCGGACAGGCCCGGTCATCTGCTGCATTAGGCGCTCTTGAAGCATCGTGGCATCTGCCGCTGGGCTTGGTTCCACGTTGGCGATGACTGGCACCTGAGCATCTCGAAATAGCACTGATTGCAGCACTTCCCCAAACTCATGGGCGGCCTGAGCCATCAGCGGCGAGTGGAAAGCCCCGCTGACCTTTAACGGAACCGTTCGCTTTACTTTAACGCTTGCCAACAGCGCATCCACTGCTGCGGGGCTACCGGAAATGACGATCTGGTCGGCGTGGTTATCATTGGCTAAAACCACATCTGGTAAAGTGCTGATGGCAGCGTCTAAGGCACTGCGGTCAAAGCCCATTACTGCCACCATCTTGCCGCCAGATGCCTCATCCATGAGTTCTGCGCGACGCTGAACGAGCTTTAGCCCAGCCCTAAAGTCGATACTGCCGGCGGCGTAGAGGGCGGCATATTCTCCTAAACTATGGCCTGCCATTACGGCGGGTCGCTGGCCTTTTTCGTGCAGTAAGTCTGCCAAAATTGCGGAGATGACGTAGAGACAGGGCTGCGTGTAGAGGGTTCGAGACAAAATTTCAAGTTCGCCTTTACAGCAGTCTAAAATAGACCAACCTAAAATTGCTTCGGCCTGTTGGTAGCGCTCCTGGGCGATCGCCGTTTCTAGTAGATCTACTCCCATCCCGACTACCTGTGAGCCTTGTCCCGGAAATACCCATGCAGTTTTGGTCATTCGCCCTGTGTTTTGAAGATTGCAGTTAGTGTATCTTCAGTTTCTCATCGAACGGCATCCCACGATCTGTGACGCGATACTCTCGGGCAAAAATGCCCCTAAAAAATGTCCCTAAAATCTCAAATCCCTAAAATCTATTAACCCTTAACCCTTATGCCCACGAAACCCTACTGGGATGTCCCCATACTGGAATCTAACGAGCCGCTTGTTTCCATGCCGACAGATGCGTTTATTTACGCTGACCCACACCCTTATGTGGCCTTGGGCGCACCCTATGGCGAGGTGTCTCCGTATTTTGTGCGCGAGGGTGTTTTAAGTGCGCTGATTCAAGCACAGCAAACGCTCCAGCTACAGCTGCCCCACTGGAAACTCTTTATCTTTGATGCCTACCGCCCAGTTGCGGTGCAAAAATTTATGGTGGAGTACACCTTTGCCGAACTGCTGCAAGCACGAGAACTAGACTTATCTCACCTCTCGTTATCTCAAGTGGATACCCTGTGGGAGGAAGTCTATCAACTCTGGGCACCGCCTAATTTAGACCCCAAAACGCCGCCACCCCACAGTACAGGCGCGGCGGTTGATATTACCTTATTTGATATGCAAACCCAGCAGACCGTATGCATGGGTTCGCCCATTGATGAGCTGTCAGTGCGATCGCAGCCCAACTATTTCAGCAATCTCGCGCAAGATCCAAACGCTGCACAAGAAGATCGTGCTACCGCCGCTTTAGCCCATCAGCACCGACAAATTCTTTGTGCGGTGATGGAGCAAGCGGGGTTTCAGCGTCATCCTGGTGAATGGTGGCACTTTAGCGTGGGCGACCAGCTTTGGGCATGGCAATGCCAGCAAGCTTCTTCAGGAAAATGGACGGCTCGGTATGGACGAGTGTAGCTCATGGATGTAAGGGCGGGTTTAGCTGATACTGTGCTGGAGAATCCTAGATTTATCGGCAAAACCCGCCCCTACAAGACCTGGATGTTATTTTATGCTCATTCCTAAATCTGGACAAACTGATTTTCCTCAACTTGAGCGCTAGATTGCTGACGCAGCAGATTGCCCGCCGCTTCAGCTTCTAGAGGCTTGGCCCAAAAATATCCTTGCCCAAAATCACAGTTTAGAGATTTTAAAACTTCGAGCTGTTCCGGTAGCTCAATTCCTTCTGCTACAACATTGAGGTCTAAGTCATGGGCGAGGTTGATGGTGCTTTGCACAATCCTGAAATTTTGATTGAGACCGGGACGACATGACGAGGTCTGGTCTGCCTGTGTCAACTGGCGGATAAAAGACTGATCGATTTTGAGCGTGTCTACAGGCAGTCGGTGTAAATAGCTTAGAGAAGAATACCCCGTCCCAAAATCATCGATCGCCAGTTGAATCTGTCGCGACTTAAGTTGCCAGAGCAGATCGGCTGTCCGATCAGCATTTTCCATCAGAGCACTTTCGGTAATTTCAAGATTGAGCGCCTCTCCCTTAATGCCCGTCTCTTGAAGAATTTCGTCTATATGCTCAATCAAATGCGGATCTAAAAACTGCCTGATAGAGCAATTTACGCTCATCTTCAGCGCAGTCTGCTGTGGAAATTGCCGCTGCCAACGCTTGATCTGCTGACAGGCTTCTTTGAGCACCCACAGACCAATGGGGATAATTAAACCCGTTTCTTCCGCTATGGGAATAAACGCAGCAGGGGAGATCATGCCCTTGACGGGGTGTTGCCATCGCACCAAGGCTTCAAAACCAGTAATCTGACCAGACTCTAGCGAAAGGATGGGTTGATAGTGCAGCCTGAGAGACTCCTGCGCAATCGCTTGGCGTAGATCGGTTTCTATATGGAGCTGAACCTGCGCCTGACGATGCATTTCTGGCTTAAAGATTTGATGCTGTGCTAAGCCGAGTCGCTTGGCGCGGTGCATGGCGGTATCTGCATCTCGCAGAAGATGCTGGGGATGGGTATAGTCTGAGGTGCCCAATACAATGCCCATACTGGCGCTGATAAAAATATCTTGCTCTATTAGCCGGAAGGGGGGCACTAAAGCCTGCTGTATTTCTGCAATGACCTGCTCGACGGTTGCTCCACTTTCAAGGGTATTGAGCAATGCTATAAATTCGTCTCCTCGTAGCCGCGCTAAGCAGGCATTTTGGGGCAAACAGTCTTTTAGGCGCTGGCTCATCTCAATCAAAATCTGATCGCCCGCTTCGTGACCTAAAGAATTATTGATCAACTGGAATCGATCGCAGTCGAGCAAAATGAGGGCAAAGGGTTCTGGAGACGGCTGCGTGACACGGGCGATCGCCTGCTCTAAAACCCTCGTCATCCCTGCTAAATTGGGTAAATTTGTCAACGGATCGTGGAGAAGTACATGCAGTAGTCGATCTTGTGCCTGAAGATGCTCAGCCATTTCCTGCTGGAGTGATTGGTTGGCAATGGCAAGCTGGGTGGTTCTCTCAACCACACGGTGCTCAAGCACTGCATTGAGATGCTGGATCTCAACCCTTGCAGCCTGAAGCGCCAGCTGGCTCTCAATACGAGCCATCACTTCCGTCACTTCAAAGGGTTTACTGATATAGTCAACCCCACCCACTGAAAATGCTTTAACTTTATCTAATGCTTCATTGAGTGCGCTGATAAAAATAATCGGAATATGTTGGGTCTTCGGATTTCTTTTTAGCTGCTTACAAACTTCATAGCCTGTGATATCAGGCAAGTTTATATCTAATAAAATAAGATCAGGCAAGATAACTTCAATCGATTTTAGGGCAATTGCTCCATTAATGGCTCGACGGACTTTATATTGTTTTTCTGCCAACATTTCTGCCAAAAGACGAAGGTTGTTTAACTCATCATCAACAACTAAAATATCAGCTATTTTCTTATCGCTTACAGGGTTCACGGAGTTTCCTTATGGGGGTTTAATTAAAAAAATGAGAAAATAATTAAAATTTATCGTTTGGAAATCAAAATGAAATACATGAATTATTTATACTTGCCTCTGAAGGGCAAGTGCATTTTGGAGAAGTTCAGCCAATTTAGAAAAGTCTAAGATATTAGTCAATTCTGTCATATATTGAGCAACCTCTAGGGTCTGATCCTTAATCTCCTCAATGCATAGGGCGATTGCCTCTTCATCTAGCTCAATTGCAGCCTGCAAAAATTCTAACAGCCACGAGGCGGTTTGTTGAGAGAGAACCTGCTCAATTTCTGAAGAACTGAGGGTGCTAGCGATCAATGAAGTTTCTTCTGAAAATGCTTGGTAAACGTACTCAATCCCCAGAAAGGCTGCAATTTTGTCAAAAATTTCCGACACCTGAAATGGTTTGTGAACCAGATCGTTACACCCTGCTTCTAAGGCTTGTTGGCGAGTGTTTTTAAAAATGCTCGCCGTTAGGGCAATAATAACGGTTTGAGAGGGGGCTATGACGCCAGAATGAGAAGATATGGATGAATGAGCAATTGTTGAATGAACGACAGTTTTTGGCTCTAGGTTAGAATTTAGCGCCTCTACTGTCCGAATTTGCTGCGTTGCTTCAAACCCATTCATTTTTGGCATTTGCCAATCCATCCAAATTAGATGGGGTTGCCAAGTAGACCACTGGGCGATCGCCTCTTCACCCGTTGCAACGGCCTGCACTTCAAACCCAACAGATTGCAGTAGCCTAACCATCATCTCTCTATTCTCCGATCGATCTTCAGCCACTAACATTCGATAGGAGGGCTGATCCGGCGCAAGACCCATAACCTGCGGTTGCGCGCTAACGGTCAGTGCTGCCCTCGCAACTTCACTGCACTGGAGATAAAACTGAACCGCTGTGCCACGCCCCACCTGGCTCGTCATAGAGATATCTCCTCCCATTAGATGAACAAAATGACGACAAATGGTGAGTCCTAGCCCCGTGCCCTCTGACGACTGCCGCCCCACCGCCGTTTGGGTAAAGGCATCAAAAATCGTGTCTAAATCCGCTGAAGGAATACCAGACCCTGTATCTTTGACCTCTATATAAAGTCTGCCCATACCGCTCTCGTCTTCTGCGGTCGGATTGTCAAAACTGATGTGGAGCGTTACACTCCCCCGTTCTGTAAACTTAATTGCGTTACCAATCAGGTTAATTAAAATTTGACGGAGCTTACGCTCATCTGCATGGATAAATTTGGGAACCTCTGGCGCACAGGTAAAGACGAGGCTTAAGCCTTTGGCTTGCGCTTTGAAGTTGAGCATGGAATGCAGAGTCTCTAACATACTGCTCAAACTAAAATCGCCAGACGTAAGGGTTGTTTTTCCGGCTTCAATTTTAGAGACTTCTAAGACATCATTAATAAGGGTTAATAGGTGTGTACCACTTTGATTGATAATTTCGAGGGTTTTCTGCTGGGGTGCCGGAATGCTAGGGTCTCGTCTCATCAACTGACTAAAGCCCAAAATGGCGTTGAGTGGAGTCCGCAGTTCGTGGCTCATGCTGGCTAAAAACGTACTTTTAGCTTGGTTGGCTGCATCTGCGTCTTCCTTCGCAGTTTGGAGCTGTTTCAATAGTTCTGACTGGTGAAGGGCAACGCCGAGCTGGTCGCTGACTTTTTCCACGATTTGAATTTCCCAGAGATTCCAATCTCTAGGATTATCATTTTGATAGGCACCCAAAAGCCCCCACAAGGTTTCGCCAATAAAAATTGGCACAATCAGCGACGCTCTGATGTGAAATTCTTCTAGTTTCTGGAGGTGGCAGGGTGAATAGTTGGCTTGATAAATATCGGGAGTAATCGTGACCTGAAGGTTTTGGTATTGACTCCCTTTAGAGTCTTTTAGGTAAGAATCATTCCATCTTACGGGGGTGTTTTGGTCATCTAACAGCGCCTCACAGTCAGGACTCACGGACTCAAATACCATCTCTCCCCCCCAGTCAGGGTCAAACTGATAGACCAGAACGCGATCGCACTCTAAAATTTGCCGAGTTTCTTGGGTCGTCACCTTAAAGATATGTTCGACATCTAGGCTTTGACGAATGCGCCGCATAACATAGGCTGAAATTCGTTCTTGGGTGGCAATTTGAGAGAGCTGTATTTTTTGATGTTCTACTTCCTCGAGGGCTTTTTGGAGTTCTAGAGAGTGAGTCTGAGTTTGCTCAAAGAGTTCGGCCTGCTGTAATGCCACACTTAACTGCGAGCAAATTCGGGTGGTAAATTCAATTTCAGATTGTTTCCATTGCCGTGGTTCGCTGCATTGATGGACGCACAGTAACCCCCATAGGGTTTGGCCTCTGCGCAATGGAATGACTAAATCAGCCCGTACTTCTAGCTTAGAGAGCGCTTGAAAATGGCTATCGCTCAGTCGCTCATCGTAAGTATCTGCGATCGCCAGCGTTTTCCCCTGGTAATAGGCTGGGATATAGCTTTGACCAAAATGGCGATCGCGGAGATTTACCGTCAATACCGAGGGGTAACTCGGGTGCATATCTTCTGCTACAAACTCACCAGACATCAAAGATAAGGTACTGTCAAAGCGATAAATTGCCACCCGATCAGCCTGTAAAAGCTGTCGTACCACAGCGGTTGTCGTGGCAAAAATTTGCTGCATGTCTAGCGTCTCGCGCATACACTCAATAATTTGAGTTAAGATGCGCTCTTGTTTGACCACGCGTTCTAGCTGCTGCTTTTGCGCCTGAATCTTCGCTGAGTCGAGTCGGGATTGCTCTAGTAAGTCAGCCTGTTGCAGCG
The DNA here is from genome assembly GCA_031387975.1 of Acaryochloridaceae cyanobacterium OTE_75_metabat_521. Taxonomy (GTDB): domain Bacteria; phylum Cyanobacteriota; class Cyanobacteriia; order Thermosynechococcales; family Thermosynechococcaceae; genus JAAURS01. The sequence goes on from JANNDV010000244.1 coordinate 25,110, forward strand.
CCACCCCTAGCTGTAGCGCAATACGAGAAACAAACTCTACCTCTGTCGGCTGCCACTGCCGAGGCCCACAGCACTGATGAACGCATAATAGCCCCCACAGCTTCTGCTGCCGCAACAGGGGAACCACTAAGTTCGCGCGCACCTTAAAGTACGAGAGAATATTAAGATGGCAGGGACTTAGCCCCGCCTGATGAGTATCTGGAATAACGAGAACCTGACCCGTTTCGTAGGCCGTAACGTAGTTGTCTGCAAAACAGCGATCTTTGACCTTTCCTGCCATCGCAGAGGCAAATTCTGGCCCTCTATCTTCGGCGACAAATGCGCCTTCAACATAGTGAGATTCAACGTCAAATTGAAAAATAGCAACCCGGTCGGCATACAGCAGTTGACGAACTTCGGCAGTAGCAGTACTAAAAATGGTTTCAAGATCAAGGCTTTGACAAATGCGTGTAATGACCTGTGCCAGAACTTTTTCCCGTGCCGAAATCTGCTCTTGCTGCTCTTTATGCGCCTGGATTTCGACTAAAGCCTGGTGGAGTAAATGATAACCATTTGGCGATGAAAGATTGGGATTGGCTTCGCTTAAAGACTTTAACTTGGGTTCACCCAGCGATTGCGTGACGACAGGCTCATAAATCTCTATGTGCTCTAGCGAAGAATTATTCCCTATCATCAACTGTCATGCCTCTATTGCTGAGATGATTGCTGTCTAAGAGATTGACTCAACGCTAAAAGGCTTGTCCTTTGCGAGATAAATCTAATCCAGCAAGCGGAATCTTACCTTTGTTAGGATTCCCAAATATCTAAGCGAGTTGACGCTAACAGCGCAGTTGATTAAAGCCGGTTCATTTGTTGTGTTCTGGATGTTGTTCTGGGTATCTATTGAAGCTGTCCCAGGTTCTGAGCGTTTGGAGGCACCCATGAGGGGGCAATCATTAGGGTTTAAACACCTCATCTTCAATGCCAACCCACCACTCGCCTAAGTTCATCAGTGCCGCGTGAAGTTCTTCTACCTCGCGCATATACTCATCGGGGGGTGTACTATCGCGGCGCTCCTGAAGCTTTTTAAGGCGAAGCTGAAGCAACAGCCAGGGCTTAGAAATACCGTCGGTTTCTTCAATGTATCGAGCAAGTTGACCGCTATCCATACTGAAACTAAGCGTAGTGAGTTTTGTTACAGCGTTGCTGCTGGTTCAATTTTAACGCGGTTCATCTCTAAGTTCCCGTTCTCAAAGGGATGGCGCTTATTTTGATGGTTGGATGGATTTCAATTTATTTTGCGAAATCTCGCTTGATTTAGAGGTTTATGCCTTATTCTGATTTGGGGGATTCTGAAGGTTTTCTGAACTGTATGCGTAGGCTAAAGCAGCTCGTTGTTTTAACCTAAGGTCTTGACGTTTCTAGCGCTTCAGCCTTTCAATCTTTTTGGGTCGAAGGGCTTGGGGATAGAAAACGTATTTTTAAGTCCATTACTACTATTTTGAGGTTCTCAACGATGACGTTCAAGAAAGTGCTGACCCTATCGAGTTGCGTTAGCGTATTACTAGCAGTTCCCCTGCTGGGGAGCGTAGTTTCTGTAAGATCTGCGATCGCATCTACGCCAAGCACAGCTTCTGGCTCAATGAACAAGACCGCAAAGTCTGCTCCTAGCACCATGAGCATGCCCAAATCTTCTGTAAAATCTGCCACGGTGAGCGTGAACAAGGGCACAGATGCAGACCTTCAAAAGGTCAAAGGCATTGGCCCTGTCACTGCTAAAAAGATCATCTCCAATCGCCCTTATAAGTCCCTAGAGGACTTAGTCACCAAGAAAGCGCTCAGCCCAGCTCAGCTTAAAGCCCTAAAATCTAGCCTATCGCTCTAAAATCATGGGTTAAGTCAATCTGTAACCCATGATTGCTATGCACAGGCAAACGCCTGTGCATTTTTTATTGGGGCTGGGTATTCACGCTTGTTGAGACAGTCGCTTAACCGATTCGCTGCCAAAGCGCCCATGGGCTGCCTTCAAAATACTTGGAATTTGAGCTGCGTAAGGGCTACCTAACAGACTGGGCTGAAGCTCTAGTGCGTCGATTTGGGTCGCCTGTTGACCTGCGAACCAATGTCCGCCATTGCCCAAAAGGTTGTAGCGCATTTTGGCGTACTCTTCTAGGTCATAGGCGTTGGCGAGGTTCCACAGCCACAAAATGGCAGGGATATTGACCCCGCCAGGGGTGACTTCGTGGGACGGCAAGCCTTGGTGCCACGTTTGATGCCAGTCTTTGCCAAGGGTTGACACTGCCGCTTCTTCTAGCCGTGCCAAAATCGCAGGAAGCACTTCATTGGTTTGCTCTAGAAGATCGAGCGCTTTAAGATGCTCATCAAAATCGGATGGTTTAGAGGCTCCAATGCTCAAGGTATGAACCTGAGGATGGCTTAGACAAAATAAATCATTAAACACCATTGGGCTAAGGGGCGCACAGAGATCTATTAGCTTTTGAGGTGGGCTGTATAGTTTGCCGCCTTTATCCGACGGGCTAATAATAAAGACCCCCATATCGTGCTTTTGGGCATCTAAAATAGCAGGCCAGTTGTTCTGGAAAATGTAGTACCAGTGCAAATTGATATAGTCAAAGGCATTTGTGGCGATCGCCTTCTGAATTAACGCCGTTGGCCCGTGGGTCGAAAACCCAATAAAGCGCACTTTCCCTTCGGCTCGAAGCTGTTGTGCTACTTCAAGACAGCCCCCAGTCTGAACCGTATCGTTGAGTAATGCTCCGTTGTTGATGCCGTGAATTCCCAACAAATCCACGTAATCTAGCTTTAGATAAGCCAGTGATTGCTCAAAAGTTTTGCGAAATTCTTTAGCATCTGAAGTCGGTGAAATCTTGGTTTGCACAATGAGCTGTTCGCGGGGAAACGTCGGCAAAATTTGCCCCAACTGCATCTCTGAAGAGCCATAACCCCGCGCCGTTTCAATATGGTTAATGCCTAGTTCAATCGCATGGCGAATGGTCGCCTCCAGATTATTTTGGCAATCAGCAGGTACCTGATCAAGGGGCACATCTTGCCACTTAAACTGATAGCGCATCCCCCCGCAAGAAAATACGGGCATCTGAATTTCAGTGCGCCCAAAGCGTCGGTATAACATCCATTGACCCACATTTGTTCGCTTACATTCTAGACACAACCCATTTCTGTCTGCTGTCAACGGGGCATTTTTTACCTAGGCGAAATATAGCGAACTAGAGCTGCCCAAAGCTGTTCAGCCTTTGCCTGCCAGTTATCCAGCACCTGCAACGTGTTGGTTTGCGAACTCACAAACTCTTCACTCAACTGAGTCTGAAGGTATTTTTTAACCCGTTCAGCTTGGGGGCTAACCCGCTGAAGCGTGCGAAGCATAGGATTTTTGGGTGCCGTAGACACAGCCGGAAACACATCCACACCCAGTGCCTGAGTGCGCGTACACCAGTAGCACTGCCCATGAGAAACACTAAAAATGTGAGTGTTCACCTTACGGCAGCGCTTAAGATCGGCGATCGCCACCTTAAATGCCTGCATCCATTCAGAAGCCGTTGGTCGCAGGGGCGGCGTCAAATGCCCGTCATTAAAGCACCTGAGAAAACAATCCTGTAAAGCCGGATGCACAATCGCCAGCGGCACGGTCAACCGACTGGACTCAATTGGGCTATGGGCTGCATAGGGCCACCATCCTTGGCGCACTAGCTCATTGGGGTCAGGGGAATCGCCTGTGCCCGTCCATTTCCCCTTAAAGGGATGATCGCCAAACAGCAGCAAATAACAAATCACGCCCAAGCGAAAGCGATCATGCACTTCTGTTTGCTCAAGGGTTGCTAGGTCTTGATCCATTAGCTCCGCAGGCGTAAACCCTTCTGAACCCACCGGACAGCGATAAAGCTGACCCGTCTGAGGATGGCGAACCTGAAAAGAATCTGTATCAATAATGGAGGGCAGGGCACCATCATCCACCAAAATATTTTGGGGTTTCAGGTCGCCCAACACATACCCCGCACGATGGATTGCCCAAACCAATGAGGCAATATTCATCGCTGTGGCGTGGAGATAGAGCCAGTTAAATTCAGGGCGAACAGCCTGCCGCCGCTGAGAATTGTAAACTTCTAATAGATCGACCGATTGGGCTACCTCAGGCATTAAAAACCCGATGGGCACCCCTGCTTGATCTTGGAGTAACGCAGTCGGCCAAGCAAAGGAAATATGACTGATGTGAGCATTCGGATCTTTGGGAGGGTGAGCAATCATCACCTCCAACTTTTGAATGCGTTCTGGATGCGGCGCGTAATAGATCTTTGCAAGAGAGCCAGACTGATTGGTGCGCCAAATTTCTCCTTCCCCGCTGCTGGCAAGTTGTTCTGTCAAGACAATGGACTGTCCTGTACTTCTACAGCTTAGAAAACGAGGGCTTTCAACCTGCATTGATTTCAACATGCCTTGATTTTGAAAAAATTGTAGATTAGAACCATGAATTAAATAACCTAGAGAATTGCTTAGCAGCCATGCGCCTTGCACTCCCTCATCCCCTTTCTTATAGCCGAAGGCTTTACCCCTTCTCCCAGAACGGGAGAAGGGGGACAAGATTCTTACTCCCCTCTCCCGTTCTGGGAGAGGGGCTGGGGGTGAGGGTCATATTCGTGCAAGAGGTCTAATATTCATGCAAGAGGTTTATTAAGTTTCACGCTTTACTGGGTCTCAAAACCGCAAAGCAGAAGCGTTTTGTCATCATCTGTTTGCTTATTTAAATACTCAGATTCTAGAAACTTCATGATGTAGGCATCATCTTGTTCGGGTATCGGCGTTTCGGTTAGATATTCTTCTAGGGGCTTAAAAAATGCTGGATAAGGCTCCCATTGAGGCAGTCTCATCGCCAGTCGTTCAAAGGCATCCGTGGCGGCACAGATAAATTGAGGCGTTTCTGAGATCACCTTAACCTGGAGGTCATTGTGGGCATTTGATGAGGTAACAAAAGCGGTTTGGTTCACAAATTCACCTTTGTCGGGCGTAAACATTAGCCCATAGGCTTGAGCACTCGTGCTAACAACCATAAATCCGTCGCCAATTTGCATGGCGGCAAACCAGTGAGGGGTCGCAATAAAGGCTAAAAGGGTACAGGCTAAGGTTTCGAGTTCATAACCATGTTGGGTGGCCTGCGCCTGTAGCTCACTTCTAACTGTTGTAAAGGTGCGCTCAAACAGCCGTTGAGCCTGTGTTTGAGAGGGGGGCTGCGCTACGGTGGGCCATTTTAGATTTTGAGTGGGCTGAAGCCAGGTTTCTAAATGAGAGAGATAAGTTAAGGTGCTTTTGATCGCAATGGCTGCGCCAATGTCGCTATGGGCGGCACTGCCAGCCCCATCGGAAATCGCCCCAACCACCACATCCCCGAGCAAACGATATCCCCCTGCATCCTGGCAAGGTAAAGATTGACGCTGATGGTGTGTGCCAACGACAGAACGACTAAGCGATCGCCAACCCATATAAAATCCCCAAACACTAAACTAACTGACCTGTCCCCAGCCCACAGGCGGCAGCTCCACTGCCTCACCGACCCTGCCGCTAGAAACCCGCTTCATGGACTTACTCAGCCACACAAACAGTGACTGAAAGTCTAGCCCATTGAGCAAAACAGGGGGGCGATCGCCTGGCGCAATTTGAGCCAGCGTCTTAAGATCAGCCCCCTCCACCGCCACCGAAAAGAAACAAAACTTGCGATCCGCCTCCCCTTGCTGAATGCGGGCAGCAGCACCCTGCCACGGATCCGTCGGCGCACCGTCCGTAATCATAAAAATCCAGGGGCGATAGTACTGAATCCCGTTTTCTTGATAGACCGCCTTGCGGGTTTTGAGTAGATCTAAGGCATACTCAATCGCTTCGCCCATCGGCGTAACGCCATCGGCGACCAGGGTGGGGGGCGTAAATTGGTCAATGGTGACAAAATCTTGTACCAGCCGCACAGGGCCAAAGGTAATCAGCGCCACTTCCACGCTTAAAGCAGCTTTAGTATCTGTCTGAATATTTTCTTTAAATAGGCTTACGCCCTGGTTGAGGGCGGTCATCGCGTCCCCAATCATAGAACCGGACGTGTCTAACAGCAGAATGACAGGGCAGCGGTTCTCAGGATTTTGGACAAACTCTGGAAATCCGACAGGCATCTCACCCTCCCGAGCAATCTAAAAATTCTCCTGAATTCTACAGCCAACAGTTTGGTCAGACATACCAAACCTCAGAAACTTAGAATCTAAATGCCCGTTCATTCACCGCAGCTTTGGACAAAAATGGAGTGCTTCCCCTTCAAACCTGATTTTTATGGCAATGACTTAACAGCAATACAGCAGTAAAACTTAACACAATATCTGTACAAAACTTCCTGTGGGGGTGTCACAGCACTCTGATAGACTGATTAATTGATACGTAAGCTACAAAAACGGCGCAACATCGGCATCTGGGAGGATTCATTGCGTGGATAATGTCATCGGTTTAGAGATTATTGAAGTCGTAGAGCAAGCGGCGATCGCCTCTGCTCGCCTCATGGGGAAAGGCGACAAAAACGAAGCAGACCATGTGGCAGTAGAAGCCATGCGAGAACGCATGAATAAAATCCACATGCGCGGTCGGATTGTGATTGGTGAAGGCGAACGGGACGACGCGCCCATGCTTTACATCGGTGAAGAAGTGGGGATTTGTACCCAGCCTAACGCGGCTGATGTGTGCAGCCTTGAAGAGCTAGTCGAAATTGACATTGCCGTTGACCCCTGCGAAGGAACCAACCTCGTTGCCTACGGACAAAATGGCTCTATGGCAGTGCTGGCAATTTCAGAAAAGGGTGGCTTGTTTGCCGCACCTGACTTTTACATGAAAAAACTTGCAGCCCCTCCCGCTGCAAAGGGCAAAGTAGACATCAACAAGTCTGCGACTGAAAACCTCAAGATTTTGTCTGAGTGCCTCGATCGCTCCATTGAAGACCTTGTGGTCGTGGTGATGAAGCGTGAGCGTCATACTGACCTCATCAAAGAAATTCGTGAAGCAGGCGCACGGGTTGCGCTGATCTCTGACGGAGATGTCTCGGCTGCCATTTCCTGTGCGTTCGCTGGAACCAACATCCATGCGCTGATGGGCATTGGTGCGGCACCGGAAGGCGTTATTTCTGCCGCTGCAATGCGGGCTTTGGGCGGTCACTTCCAAGGACAGTTGATTTACGATCCTGAAATCGTCAAAACTGGCCTGATTGGTGAAAGCAAAGAAAGCAACCTAGAGCGTCTTGCCAGCATGAACATCCACGACCCTGATAAGGTCTACGATGCCCATGAACTTGCCTGTGGAGAAACGGTTCTCTTTGCAGCTTGCGGTATTACAACAGGTACCCTCATGAAGGGTGTGCGGTTCTTTGCGGGTGGTGCCAGAACTCAGTCTCTGGTTATTTCTACCCAGTCCAACACCGCTCGGTTTGTAGATACCATCCACCGCTTTGACTCGAAGCCTCGTTCACTTCAATTGAACTAAACATTGCGTTAAAGTTCAGCTCACCTCGTAGGGGCGCACATACCTTGCGCCCCTACTGTTTGTAAAATTGATGCAACTTTAAACAACTACAGTTCGCAAATTTTTTTTACTTAAAAACCGTTTAATTCCATTAAGACCGAGATAATAAGAGGGTATAGGACGGGAGGAGTCATGAATATTGCGGTTGTCGGGCTTAGCCACAAGACAGCGCCAGTCGAAATTCGAGAAAAGCTGAGTGTGCCAGATGATGCCAAAGAAAAGGCGATCGCTCAGCTTAAGGGCTACCCCCATTTAGAAGAAGTTGCAATTCTTAGCACCTGCAACCGTTTAGAAATTTATGTCGTTGCCAAAGAAACCGAGCATGGGGTGCGTGAGCTAACCCAGTTTTTGGCAGAGTGGAGCAAGCTTCCGCCTTCAGAATTGCGGAGCCATTTGTTTGTGCTGCTCCATCAAGATGCGGTGATGCACCTGATGCGAGTCGCATCTGGGTTAGACAGTCTGGTTTTGGGCGAAGGGCAGATTTTGTCGCAAGTGAAGCATACCCATAAAATTGCCCAGCAGTATGATGGGGCTGGCTCTATCCTCAATCGTCTCTTTAAGCAGGCGATTTCGGCGGGTAAGCGGGTACGGACTGAAACCAGCATCGGGACTGGAGCCGTTTCGATTAGCTCTGCGGCAGTGGAACTGGCGCAGCTTAAGATTAATGACTGGACAGACTGTCGGGTGGCAATTTTGGGCGCAGGCAAAATGTCGCGCCTGCTGGTGCAGCATTTGATCAGTAAGGGGGCGAATCAGATTACGATTCTGAATCGATCCACGCAGCGATCGCAGGAGTTAGCCAGCCAGTTCAAAGAGACTACCCTAACGCTGTGTCATCTCTCTGAAATGGAGTCTGTGTTGGCCTGCTCAGACCTCGTTTTTACCAGCACATCAGCAACGGAACCCATTTTAGACCGCGCCTTTCTAGAGCCAATCGTCTGCAATCGCGGCACAATGATGATTGTGGATATTGCCGTACCGCGTAACGTCCATTCCAATGTCAATGAGCTGATTGAGGTTCGCGCGTTTAACGTCGATGACCTTAAGGCTGTGGTTGCCCAAAACCAAGAGAGCCGTCGTCAAATGGCGATGGAAGCTGAAACGCTTTTAGAAGAGGAGCTAGAGGCATTTGACGTGTGGTGGCGATCGCTAGAAACAGTGCCCACCATCAGCAGTCTGCGCGCCAAAATTGAAACCATTCGAGAGCAAGAGCTAGAAAAGGCGCTGTCTCGCTTGGGCACTGAGTTTGCCGATAAGCACCAAGAGATCATTGAGGCGCTAACGCGGGGCATTGTGAACAAAATTTTGCATGACCCGATGGTACAGCTTCGGGCGCAGCAGGATATTGAAGCACGGCAGCGGGCGATGCAGTCCCTTCAAATGCTGTTTAATTTAAACCCTGCGCCCAGTCAAACCCAGCCTTAAGATTGTTTGCGAAATTTGCCCAGTGCCTCTGCCAAGTAGTGATATTGCGCAACATGGTTATAGCGTTGGGCAGAAACACGAATGAGTCGCTGGGTTGGGTTAACCCACGGAATAATGGGTACCTCAATGCGGTAATGCTCCCATAGCCAGTCTTGGAGGGTGTCAATCCCCTGGTTGCTAAATTGCGGCACCCCAAAAGATGAGAGGGGCAGCGGGACAGCGGAGATCGCCCCAATCATGTCATCGGGGCAGGGTAATGGCTGCTCTAATGCCTCACACAAAATCTGACGAGCCTGTAGGGCTAAGGCGCGGTTATGAGCCATCACCGTTTGCCAGCCGTTGGGGAAGTGCGTGTTCACAAACTCAAACACGGCAGGCAGGCACAAATAGGGCGTGGGGTCATGGGTGCCCGTCCAGTCAAACTCAAGCTGAAACCGTGAGCGATCTGTGCGGGGTGAGTTTGCACCGTGGCTGATGGTAAGCGGACGGATCAAGGACTGGCGATCGCCCCGCACAACCAAAAAAGCAGCCCCCTTGGGCGCACACATCCACTTATGGCAATTACCCGTGTAGTAAGCCGCCCCTATATCGATCAGGTTGAGGGGTATCATGCCAGGCGCATGGGCACCATCGACTAAACTGTCGATACCGCGTTGGTCTAATGCCTTGACCAATGCCTGAAGCGGGAAGATCAGCGCCGTGGGGCTGGTGATATGGTCTAGCAGTGCCAGCTTTGTCCGGGGCGTGACGCAACCTAAAACGGCCTGCACAATCTGCTCAGCATCTTTTAACGGAAACGGAATGTCTGCTACCACAATTTTTGCGCCCCAGCGTTGGGCTACAAATTCTAGGGCATTGCGACAGGCATTGTAGGCGTGGCTGGTGGTGAGTAATTCGTCATCTGGCTCAAAGGTGAGCGACCTTAAAACGCTATTCACCCCTGTGGTGGCGTTAGATACAAACACAAGGTCTGCGGGGTCTACGTGGACAAACTCAGCCAGTGCAGCCCGTGCCGTATCTAGCAATGGTTCAAACTCTCGCATTACAAAGCGGAGTGGCTCTAGCTCTAGCTGGTGTCGGAAGGTCTGCTGTTGCGCCAAAACAGAGATAGGGCAAGCGCCAAACGCCCCATGATTGATAAATGTGACCGTGGGGTCAAGCTGCCAGAGCTTTGCAAAATCATTCGAGAAAACCGGACGCTTCATTAGACGGCATACCCTACTTCAGTTAACACCGTGAGCGGTCCCAGCGCTTTGAGCTGCGCTAGCTGCGCCTGATTTTTGACCAGCAGCGCCCCTGTAAACCCCAGAGAATTGACCGGAATGCCGGAAATGCTTTCGTGCGATCGCGGTACTACACACATCCACTGACGGGTGACGAGCAGGTTATAGGCTCCTGTCGGCTCTATCGAATCTACATTTTCAAGGAGATTTAGGGAGCCTAAAAGCTTTTGGTACTGCTGCAAAAGCACTTCGGCAACGGCTAGGGGCTGGGTGAAGTCGAGGGGGTTGAGATGGGCGATCGCATGACGGTAGGGCAGTTTAGGGTTACTCCCCATTGTTTCTAATATCAAAGGCTCTAGGGGCAGGGACGACCCATCGGGGACAAAGGGGAGGGGCACTATTTGCAAATGCTTATGGCGCTGGCTGGCTCCGGCAATTTGACCGCCGTTATAAAACCCTAGCCCGTCGATTTCGGCAAGACCAAGGGCTAATGCCTGAAAATCTGCCAGGGTGAGCAGGCTATCTTGAGCGGCAAAGGCACGGGTCACAATCAGGATGTGATGGTCCATGACGTTAAATTTATTGAGCAAGACCAAATGAGTGGGGGATAAATCCGCTACAAACAGGTTTGGGTCGTAGGGCAAAAACGGATTGAAGTCTTTGCTGCGCTGTTGAGTCGCCGCTTCTTTTCGCTGGATGTTGGCAAGCACTCGCACTAAAAACCGCACGTTTTCTTGCTCTACCCATTCGTATAGGGTTGGTATGGGTTCTAGAGCACCACAGGCCAGTGCGTGCTGCGTTTGTAGCCTAATCTGCGACCATAGCGTTCCTGGCGTTAACCACTGAGAATTGGCGGGTGAATGGGTAGAGGAGATAGGATCTTGAACCATAGGTTTAACTAGGGATAGATCAGAATTTTGTAGGTATCAGCACCTGGTTTAATGGCCTGTTCTACGGCGGCATTGAGTTCGCTTAAAGGGTAGCGATCGCTCACCAAGGCATCTACATCAATACGCCGATTAAACACAATATCTGCTGACAGCTTTTGGAGGCGATAGGAGGAGCTATAGCTGCCCATTAAGTCAATCTCGCGGCGATAAATCACGTTGGGGTTAATGGGTATCTCTAACTCATCAGGAAATTCTGCAAAAAACAAAATTTTGCCGCCTTTACGCGTGCAGTCCAAAGCCTGAAAAAATGCCTTGTCGCTGGGCACTGCAAGCAAGCTCACGTCTACACCCAACCCTTTGGTAGCAGCCTGAACTTTTTGAGTGAGTTCTGGGTCACGGGCATCAAAGGCAGCAGCAGCACCCACGCTTAGGGCTTTATTAATACGGCTGGGGAGAAGATCGGTGGCGATCGCCCTGGCCCCGAAATAATTCACCATCAAAATAAACATGAGGCCAATCGGCCCTGCCCCCGTCACCAGAACCGTCTGTCCGGGCTGGATCTGTGCCTTTTTAACCGCCTTCATGCAGCAGTTGGTCGGTTCTACAAAGCTGGCCTGCTCAAAGGTAATGTGGCTGGGGATCTCCATCAGGCCGCCGTTGCGGACAATATGCCCTGGCACTTTTACATACTCCGCAAAGCCGCCGCCGCTGGGGGTAAAGCCTGCGGTGGTGGTGATGTTTTTGTAAACATCGCACATAGAATAGTTTTCATTCAGGCAGTAGTCACAGTGCATACAGGGGATGTGGTGCAGCACAATCACGCGCTGACCCGTCTGCCAACCCTTCACATCAGCGCCAATTGCCGAGATAACCCCAGCCGTTTCGTGCCCAAAAATGCGGGGTGGCGCGTAAAGTGGGTAGCGGATCTTTTTGATATCCGATTGGCACAAGCCCACCACCTTCACCTGAACCAGTACCTCATCAGATTCAAGCTCTGGTAGGGGAACCTCTTCATAGCTAAGCTGATTAACGCCACGGAACACTTGGGCTTTCATCGGGAGCCTTCACGGATAGGGGTTACAGGATTCAACGAACTCGCTTTAGCGTACACCGTTTTCTTGCCTATGGCGTAGTGCCCAGCCGCCGCAAGATAGAGCGCAGGGTTAATCATCTCGATCAATCCCGTTCTCTCCATCCCGTTCGGTCTTGAGCCAGCGCGTTTGAGGACGGGTCATAAATTTTAGATAGATGGGCGTTTTCCAGAGTAGGTAGCTGGGAATTTCCTTCCAGTTCTGGCTCGGCAAAAGCGTGCGCCCAAATCGGTGCCAAGCGGTCCAAACGCCCAAAATGATAGGGAACCCTGACAAAAGACTTAAAATGAAGCTCAAGGGATTTCCCCCGTTCAGACTAAGCGCCCCTAAAGTTAAACAGACCGTGCCTATCCACAGCAGCATAAACAGAGAGAGCGGCGGAATTGCCATATCACAGGCCAAAATCAACAAATCGAACCGTCGCTGTATCAGCATGGCCTTCAGCAGTCGAGGTACCTGGGTCAAAATCATTCTGAGATGACCGTGTTCCCAACGGGTGCGCTGGCTATAGGCATCTTCGGCCTGCATTAGTCGTCCCATCACCTGCGATCGCGGTTCATATACGGGCGACATGCCCTGAAGCGCCAGATCTACCGTAAGCTGCATATCATCCGCGTTTCGATTGCCTGCTAGAGAAATCGGCGCGAGTAAGCTCCAAGGCAAGGCCATTCCCGAACCCGTTAACAGGCAAGGCCATCCCAAGGCTTTCATGCCAAGGGGGCGCACCAAGTTTTTAAGGGTGATGGCAAAGGCCGAAATCTGATCGCGAAAGGTCGCTTCTGCGGGTTGCGCCATTAAATAGGTACTTTGAACCGGACGCTGAAGCTCCCAGGCCGTTTGCGCCAAAACTTTAATACTGCCTGGTTTTACGGTGCAGTCTGCATCCATAAACACCACCATCTCTGGCGGATCTTTTGCCAAAAAATTGAGTCCATAGTCTAGGGTATAGCCCTTACCCTTCAGTACAAGGTCTGTGCGCTCTAGGACAAAGGCACCCGCCTGTCGCGCAACTTCTGCCGTGCGATCGCTACAGTTATCCGCAATCACAATCAGGCGATCGCCCAGCTGCAATTCTCCTGAAAGCGACACAACCGTAGCCGCAATGTCTGCTTCTTCGTTGTGGGCAGGCACTAAAATCGTCGTTCGGGGTAGAGCAGTAAAGCCTGATGTCTGCTGAAGTTCTTCTCGCTGAACGTCTTTTAAAAGTGGTTTAGCTGCCCAAACCTCCATCAAAAAACAAAATCCCAGCCCTCCCAAACATAGGCTTAGAATCCAACTCAGCCCCATAACAAGAGTGACAGCACTAAGGGGCATAAAAACGGCACATAAAACTCAATATCTAGCGTAGTTTAGTCTCTAGTATGCCCATCTTGTTCATTCTTGCGAAGGTGCAATGCGGAACATCTCATATTCATCTTCAAAATGATCCAGCCCGTCTTTTTTGCCAATGTCAGAATCAGGCATGGATTTAACCTGATTGGCCACAATCCCCAACAGCGGGATCTGAACGCCCTGGATCTTTTTCATCAGCTTTAGAACCAGCGATCGCCGCGTCTTCTTAATGCTCACCACCATCAGCATCCCATCGGCATTGCGCGATAAAAAATTAGCATCCGCATAGCTTTGGAGCGGCAGCGTGTCGTACAGCACCAAATCAAACATCGTATGAAGCTGCGCCATTAAGTGCTGCATTTGTTGAGAAGCCACCAGCTTACGGGATGACGCCGAGACCTGTCCCGAAGGCAGTACAAAGAGATTCGCTTGCTGGGGCGATCGCTGAATCAGCTGATTGGGGTCAATGCTTTTGGTCAAAACCTCATTCAGCCCCTCAAAATTCGGCACATCTAGCCAAGAATGAATCTGTGGAGTCGCCATATTGGCATCTACCACCAGTACCCGTTGCCCCATACTGGCAGCAGCCTTCGCCAAATAGGTAACGACCGTCGTTTTCCCATCTCGGGGGCTAGCAGATGCAATCACCAATGATTTGAGTCCTGTTTCGAGGGGCAAAAACCTTAAATTGGTGTAAAGCGACTCCGCCGCTTTTAGTAGTGGAGAAGGCGCTTCTGACCAGGGTTCACTCTCCTGCTGACGGTTAGGCAACACCGGCGTTGACTTGATCTCCACAGGGAAAATACCCACCATCGGCGACGTCACGTCTTCCTGTAAATCCTCCAGAGAATAGAAAATATCTCGACGTTTCTCCCGAAGAATGGCAAGCCCCAGCCCCAGCAAAAAGCCCCCTAAAATACCCATCAAAACCTTTTGCAAACCCTTCCGTGAAGACGAGATCAGCTGCCCCTGAGCATCTTTAAGCAAATCTGGCTTAGACAGTAAGCGCCAAGGCACCTCTTTTTGAGCAGCCTCAACCCGTAAACTTTCACGCTTGAGCTGGAGCTGCTTCAGCGTATTTCGGGCAATCTCAAGCTGAGCCTGGAGATCATTGGCACGTCTTTTAATATCAGGAAACTGCTTTGTTTTTTGCTCAATCGCCGCACTTGCCTGAGCCAAAGCCTGATTGCGAACCTCCAAAACCTGCGTTTGATTGAGCGAATCCACCAGCTGCTGACTCATCGTCTTTTGGATGGAAGCCTGAAATTGCGGCACAGAATTGCTTCCCACCAGCTTTTGTGACTCTTGCTGAAGTAGCGCTATCAGACCTTTGCGCTGTTCTTGGCTGTTTTGCAACCCTGGGTAATCAGGCTGAAACTGAGCAGTCTGAAGGGCAATTTGAGCCTCAAGCTGCTTAAGCTGAGACAGCAGCGCCTGGTAACGAGGATTCTCACTCAAAGAAGATGCATTGATCACATCCTTTGGCGTTACGCCCCCCAACTGCTGCTGGAGGTTGCCATAAAGGCTTTTTTGGGCAGCCAAATCTCGCTGAGCCTCAAGCTGCTGTGTTTGGAGCTGACGAGACTGCTGGGCTAACGCCACACCCTCACTATCGAGATCGCTAATACTATACTGCTGCTGTAATGCCTGCATTTGAGCTTCCAGTGCCCCAACCCTTTGTTTCAACCCTGGCAACTGCTGCTCAATAAAGGCAACCCCTCCCCCAATTTGGCTCTTGCGATCCTCTAACCCAAACTTCAGGTAGCCAGTCGCCAGCTCATTCAATATAAATAAAATTTTTTGAGTATCTGAACTCTCATAGGTCACGCTAAGAATTTTTGTTTTTTCAGCCGGATTTTTTTCAATACGCTCAACCGTCAAGCGTTTGGTTAAGTCAGCGTAGTCCACTTCAGGGTACTTCGCCTTAATTTTCTGAAGAATGCTGGACAAAACGCTAGGGCTGGTCAAAACCCTGACCAACGTTAAATAGTCAAGCTCTGCCGCAGCCGTACTGGCATCGGGCGAAAGAACCGCAGGCTGTACCAGCTTTGCTTCCGCACTCATTGGCTCTACTAGCACCTGAAACATTCCAGCGTAGCTCTGAGGACTCAGCAGCACCAATGCACTCGTAACACCCCCTGCCAAAAGGGTAGGAATAGCAATTAGCAGCCAATTGCGCTGGATCAAACGCTTAATTGGATTGAGATTCAAGCCTCGTTTTTGAGAAATGTCATTGGCACCCCAGCTTTTTATCCCCAGATATTCGGCGGCTTCATAGCTTTTGGCTAATTCTAGATCGACTGATTCTTGTTCAGGATGCATAATGACCTTTCTGGAACACTGGCAGTAGAATAAAAACTTTAAATAAGAGGCCGAAGCCAATTTTGTCGCCTTAGGCTGGAGCCTGGGAAAGCTAGCACCACTTATAGGCGCACTTTGAGTTAAATTTATTCGTCAAAAGAAATTAATGTTGTTATGTACCTTTGAATCACAAAAAAATTAGCGCACTATCCGCTCGTTTAGGAACAGACTCAAACCGCAAGATTTTCTCGGAGCACTATTTTAAAAGTCATTCTTAAGAAAGTCCTTTGAATCTAAGAGCAATTGACATGACGATGTACTATATTAATGCTGAGGCCATATTAAGAGAAAGGTGACTAAAAATCTAACCCATGAGCAAAATTAGTTTTTACATTACATCAACTCGGTGAGACCTATCAAAACTTGGTAGCGTTCCACCCCGCTCCATCCACAGAAGTAGAGTCTTTAAGGGTAGAACAAGGGCAACTTCACCTTATAGAATGTGCCGCCTCATAGCCTACCCATCTCATTTATAGGCAATTTTATTGTCAATCGTCACCACTCCCCCTAGGTCTTATCAGTTTGTTAGGTTTGACTATTTTTTTAATTAAGCTTAAAAACTAGAGACAACCGGAGAAACCCTGGTTAGAATGTAGGACGACAGCGGGGGACAGAAAAATTTGACATATACCTTAGTCGCATTTTGAGTAATCCGATGAAAAGATTTTTGACAGTTGTGGGTTTACCTTCTCTTGTTGTGGCAGCCATATTGGCTGGAGCCGCGCAACCTGGCAATGCTCAGGCGGTTCAGTCAAAGTTTTCTCGCTCGACCCAACAGTCTATATTGGCTCAAAGCCAGCCTGATGCTTCCATTACGCCTGCTGGTTCTACCACATCTTCTGGTTCAACCTCTGCTAAGCCTAAGCTCCCTGCCAATTATGGTCTGGTTCGCTCAATGGCAAATGGCATGGTTGAGGTTCGCTCATTAGATGGAACCTCTAAGCAGTTGACCGTCCCAAGCACGCTAACGTCCTCGGCAAGTGGCCTACAGCCCGGTTCTCTCGTGGGGTTTGATACGGATGCTGCTGGCGGCTTGGCACGAATTGAGCCTGCCACCGTTGAGCGCGAAGTTCAGGGAACCATTTCTTCTATCAATGGAGATCAGGTTACGCTGCTGACCTCTAGCGGAGAAACGTTCACAACCGCCATTGATACGGCAACCATTGCCCGCTTGGGTCTTGTTCCTAGCAAGGCGCTAAAAGTGACAACCTATGCAGGCACTTGGGCGACCAAAATTTGCTGTACTGAAACACCTGCCCCAGTCAGCACAATTCCTATTGTGCCTGCACCTAGGCCCATGCCTCAAGGTGGTGGGATGCCCCTAGCACCTGTACCTGTCCGAGGGATGTGGTAATTTAACCCTATTAACGGCCTAAAAACTCAACGGTGGGGGATTAGTTTAGTAAAAACAAACATGAAAAAAACCAAAGCTATTCAAAAAGTCTCACCTTTTGCCTTGGGCATTATGGTGTGTTCTTACCAGATTGCTCAGATGCCACTGGCCTATGGTGCTTCTCTCAAGAATGTGTCTGCCAATGCTGACCCGCTCTTAAAGCCCGTTGTGCCTGAACTGCAATCTTTTCCCTCTAGTGCTGCGCCTGGATGTGCATCTGCACCTGTGGGCGGTGGTTCAACCCTTCCTACCTCTGGTACTGGGACACCGCTTAATGTATCTACCCCTAGTGTTTTGAGTGGGTCAGTTGCTTCTAATGTTTTAGCCAGCTCGGTGACGGGTGCTGTTGTGCCCTCTACTATTGTGGCTCAGACGTCTGGTCTTGAACCTTCTGCTAATTTGATTGCACAGGTACCCGTTCTAGACGACTGCTGTGCCATCGGTGGAACAACAACCTGTGAAGTAGGTGGTGTCCCTCCTGTTGGGGGTGCGGCACTGGCAGCAGGCGGTTTAAGCCCTCTGTTGGGTCTATTGGGAGCGCCATTGCTTGCTATTCCGGCACTGCTCGGCGGCGGTGGCGGCGGTAGTGAGCCGACGCCTATTCCGACGCCTCCTGTTCCTGAGCCTTCTTCTACGGCTGCTGTTACGGCTGCGTTAGGTCTGTTTGGGCTTTGGTATGGTCGGCGTTTTCGGGCTTCTCAAAAAACGTCGGCGTAGCCTCAAAGCACTTATTAGCAGACCGTCTTAAATGACGGTTGAGCACTTTAAATATGATAAGTACCTATGGGTTTATAAATGCCTATGGGTATTTTTGTATGGGTATTTATTCTAGGGTGTCTTTGCAGATTACCTGCTGTGGCTCGAGATCTGCAAAGGATTCTTTGTCTAGGTTCACTTGCCAAGCTGAAAGTGTTTGGTAAGTGCTGTTAGCTGTGGATTGAACCAGGGCGAAGATAGGGCTAATGGTACTGTTTATGGGTGGCTGTAGGCGGCATCCAGTTCCTAAAATCAGGCTTTGAGCATTAGGTTTGGGGATGGGTTTAACCTGTGTAATTTGCCAGACGGCCTTGCCTTGTTGGGTGTATCTAACGAGACGCTGGAGCAAGATATAGGATGCTTCGGGGCGATCGCAAATAATTCCGCTATACTCCTGCTGCTTGAGGGTACGACCCAACAGCATATCGGTATATTTAGGACAGAGGTTGTTTGGTAGGTTGGTGTAGATTTTGCCCTTAAGCTGGCTCATGCATTGTGCTGCGGCTAGTATAGGCCATATTGCGATGGCAAGTCCGAGTCCAGCGGAAGCTAATTTTGTCAAAAAACAGAAGGATACGAAGGATACAGGAGGATGTTGCTTCATTTTGCTTGTCGCCAGGGGAATCTCATCCAGAGTACTTAAAAGTCTTGATTTAATCTACTTATTTGTCTAGAAGATCGAGATCAATCGTGTGGGTCATGAGTATTGGTGGGTCAACCAAACATTACCTTAAAATCGACATCTGATGATGCGCTGGGGGTTCAAACCCTAAATGTTTCCAGGCGGCTGGGGTTGCGACGCGACCCCGTGGGGTTCGGTTCAAGTAGCCAATTTGAAGCAGGTATGGCTCGTACACTTCTTCGATGGTTTGAGAGTCTTCTCCGGTGGCGGCAGCAAGGGTATCTAGACCAACGGGACCACCGCCATAATGTTCAATCATGACGCTGAGTAAACGGCGGTCTGTCCAATCGAGTCCGCAGGGGTCTACGTTGAAAAGCTCTAGCGCTTCGATGGCGATCGCCCCTGTAATCGGGCTTACCTGCTTGACTGCGGCATAATCTCGCACTCGACGCAGTAGCCGATTGGCAATACGGGGGGTTCCGCGCGATCGCCGTGCTACTTCTTGGGCTGCATCAGGCAAAATCTCTACCCCTAAGATGGTGGCGGTTCGTAAAATAATCTGGTCGAGTTCGTCTGGTTCGTAAAAACGGAGCCGCTGGATAAAGCCAAAGCGATCGCGCAGGGGTGAGGTTAAGGCTCCCACGCGGGTTGTGGCACCAATGAGGGTAAAAGGCGGGAGTGTGAGGCTGCGAATCCGGGCAGATTGGCCTTTGCCAATGGTGATGTCTAAGCGGTAGTCTTCCATGGCGGGGTAGAGCAGTTCTTCTGTCATTCGCGAGAGGCGATGAATTTCATCAATAAATAAAATGTCGCCTTTCTGAAGATTCATGAGTAGCCCTACAATATCGCGAGGGCGCTCTAGGGCAGGGGCGCTGGTGACTTTGCAGGTGACGCCCATTTCTGTTGCCAAAATGAGAGAAATTGTGGTTTTGCCCAGCCCTGGGGGGCCATAGAGCAATAGGTGATCTAGCGGCTCTTGACGAGACTGAGCGGCCTGAATGGTGATTTTAAGAACCTCTTTGAGTTCTCGCTGCCCAATATATTCTGAAAGCTTTTGGGGGCGAAGCTTTTCGTCGTTTTGGCTGCGCTGCTCTTCTGGGGCGGCTTCTGGCCTGACGAGGGAAGGTAATGGCTCGGACACGGGCGATGGATCTGCGACGGCAGGGACAGCTTTTGCTTTTTTGCGCTGTTGCGGTGGCTTATCCTCTGGCTGAGAAGGTTGAGGCTGGGAGGAGACGATCGCCATGACACTGCAAATCCAAAGCTACTCTTGAAGTTTAGTTGAATCGAGAGATTAACCCGAAAATGTTTAATCTTTCTGGGGATCTATGAAGAAACGCAAAAAAGCCGCTGGTTTTGAACCAACTCCGTTTAGGCTGTAGAGCAGAAAGTATCCATAACGCATCATCGGGTTCATTTTTTAGATTTTATGGCAAATCCAAGTTCAGAAACTGGTAGCAAGAAAATTGCAGCAGGCATTTGCGGCATTTTATTAGGGGCATTTGGTGTTCACAAATTTATTTTGGGGTACACCCAAGAAGGGCTAATCATGCTCTTAGTCTCGCTCTTGGGTGGCATTGTTACCTGCGGTATTGCTTCTTTTGTGATGGGCGTGATTGGGCTGGTCGAAGGCATTATTTACCTTACAAAATCTGACAGTGAATTTAATGATATTTATCTAGCCAATAAAAAAGGATGGTTTTAAGTGCCTCAATCATCGGGGTAGATCAATTCATCTTTTTGAAGGTCGTTCAGCTCATTAAATATGATGTTAACCGCTCAGACCAAGAAACGGACATTATTGATTGGGATTACGTTAATTAGTATTGCTGGCTTTAGCGTCGTTGATACTTTAGACACCAATTTGACCCTAAAGCTTTATGGTTTGTTAGCGATGTGTCAAATTGGGTTTCTACTATTTTTCTTGAGTCGCATTTCTTTACGCTCATTCTTAAAATGAATGACCAGTCTAAGATTGTCTTGAATTGAGCTATTTCATAGATAACGAGTTTTAATCAAATTATATGAATGATAGAAATCGGTCAGACATTAACACGATCCTTCAAGATGGATATTCTGTCGAAATTGGGGCATTTATCCAAAGAGGATGGGAAATTTGCCAGAGTAATTTAGGTCTGTTTGTTGGCTTTTTTCTGGTCACGCTTTTGATTGGTGGAACGCTAGGCTTTATCCCTATCCTTGGTAACATCGCTTCTATTATTATCGGTGGGCCACTCAATGCAGGGTCTTTGATCGTAGCGTTTAAGATTATCAAAAAACAGTCTATTGAGTTCAGCGACTTCTTCAAGGGTTTCCAGAATGCCTATTTTCTGCCGACTCTACTTGTTACTCTAGTTACAACGCTATTTGTCTTTGTCTGTATGATTCCGGCAGGAATTGGGTTTGCCCTGATCAGCTTTACCGCAAGCGATAAACAGCCAAGCTCAATTTTATTATTGGTAGCAGCACTCCTTGCTTTTGCAGGATTTTTAGGGCTGGTTTATTTGAGCATTTGTTATGTATTTGCAATTCCATTGATTGTGGGTCGCAAGCTTGAATTCTGGCCTGCAATGGAAGCCAGCCGTAAAGTTGTAGGTCAGCAATGGTTTGCTGTTTTTGGCTTTTTGTTTGTACTAGGTCTGATTAATTTTGCAGGGGCTTTAGTGTGCGGGTTAGGGTTGCTCGTGACAGTGCCTTTCACAACTTGTGCGATCGCCGCAGCCTATGAGCACATCTTTGGCCTTCCGAGTACAGAAGACTCTTTTGCATAGCCGATTGGAGTCTATTTCAGGGTGAAGATGTTAAAGCAAGATGTAAATATTGCACTCCATCACTTTTTGCGGTTGTGTATGCCGCTAGCCTTAAGCAGCAGCATCTGGGCGGCAGAAAATGCTTTGGCAGCGCCTAAGCCTAATGCCAGAAGTTG
The DNA here is from genome assembly GCA_031387975.1 of Acaryochloridaceae cyanobacterium OTE_75_metabat_521. GTDB lineage: Bacteria > Cyanobacteriota > Cyanobacteriia > Thermosynechococcales > Thermosynechococcaceae > JAAURS01. The sequence continues at coordinate 46,680 of JANNDV010000244.1, forward strand.
GTTGGCTGCCAAAACTTTAAGACCCTCACCCCCAACCCCTCTCCCAGAGCGGGAGAGGGGAGCCAGAACCCCTAAATCTGCTCTTGTTCCCCTTCTCCCCTTGTGGGAGAAGGGGTTAGGGGATGAGGGGGATTTGTTTTGGCAGCCAACCAGTGCCAGAAATCTTGCCATAACTCATGCCGTTGTGCAGCTTCAGGGGTTAGACGTTCCGATTCCACGCGTTAAGGGAGCTGCAACGGTTCCCCTCAAATTGCTGGAAAAAAGTCAGGTTTATACCACCCCTGTAATGGTGGGCAAACTCACCAAGCCGTTTTTGATCGATACAGGCGCTTCGACAACCCTACTCTCTAACGATCTGGTGACGACGCTTAATTTGCCTGGTCGTGCGGTTTCAGGCGATCGCCTTGCCTCTGCGGTAGCGGGGAAAGAATGTGCCTCGATGAAAGCCACGCTCCATGAACTGCCGCTCCTTACCCTTGGGGCCGCCGAAATTCGTGGCGTAAATGGCCTGCGCTTTGAGACCGCCGCTGTGCCAGATGGTTTAGCTGGCGTAATGGGGATGGATATTTTGCAACAGTTTGACCTCTATTTTAACCCCAAGGCCAAAACCCTTAATCTTTCGCCCCCTACTATGTTGCCAACGGCAGTTTCTGCTACTGCCATTGCGCTTCAGAAAAAGCTAGGCGTTTTTTTAGCGAAGTTAACGCTTAACGGTCAAGGGCCTTTCACGGTGCTTTTAGATACCGGAGCCGATAGTACCTTTATCTCAGGGGCGATCGCCCAGCGCCTTAACCTTAGCAATCGTCAGCCCGCTCAAATTTTAGGGTTTTGTGGCCTAGAGCCAGCCGAAAAATCGCTGCTTGCCTCTGTAAAACTGCGGCAGCATGAGCAAAAAAATCTTGAGGCGATTATTGTATCGTCGCCAATCTTAAAGCTACTGGGCGTAGACGGCATTTTAGGCCAAAATTTTCTGAGTCAATATCAACAGCAGTGGCGATTTACGCCTTCTACTATCAATGGCACCAAGGCAGACGGTAGCCTAGTGCTTTCGGCTCCGTAATTCTAAAACAGTCCGGTTAATTCTCAAGATCAAAAACGACACATCGTTTGTATCTGCAACGTGAGTACGTTACTCACGTTGCAGATCAAGATCGCCTAATCAGTCGTCATCACGCCTTAATGGTGATGAACCGCGCTGTGATTGTGGTGGCTATGTTCCGCCGCATGGCTGTGGGTCGCATGGTCATGGGCATGAGCCTTCGGCTCTTCTAGTAATGCCTCAATTTGAGGGGTTGCCCAGCGTGCAGCCATAGCCAAAAACTCAGGATGGTCGTTGACACAGTCCATTTGCACAAACTTAAGCTGGTCGTGCTTCACTTCTAGCTGATGAATGATGTGATGGACATCTAGTAACGTCTCATGATTTTCGGTAGCAAACCCGATGGGCACAAACACAATGGCCTTAGCCCCTAGCTCAATGAGGTTGCGAGCGGCTTTATCTGCCGCAGGTTGAGTCCAGTCAATCAGCGGCGTGTCGTGGTTCAGCCAGCCCACAGAAATGAGCGGGTAGCGATACATTAAGGCTTCTCTGGTTTTGTCATAAAGCGCCTGACTTTCGGCAATGCCAGAGACAAATCCTTTGGCTTTATGAGGGCAGCCATGATTCATGAGCACAATGCCCACTTGAGAGGGCAGGTACTGAGTGCCTAGGGTTTCACGAATCGTATGCTCCGTGCGCTTTACCAAAAGCTGAATATAGTCGGGCTGGTCAAAGAAAGAGGGAATATAGCGCAAGCCGCTAATCCAAGGCTCATCTGCATCTTTTAGCTCTTCTAGCCCCTGATTCACCTGCTCTACGGCAATACCGCTGGTAAAGATAGAGTCTACGACTAACAAAGGGTAAATCAGCAGTTTGCCAAAACCCTGTGCTTTAATTTCGGCTAGCACTTGATTAGGGAGAAACGGCGCACAAAAGTTGAATGCTTTGAAGACCTGGACGCGATCTCCCCATTTCTCTTGCAGTTGCGCCTCAATGCCTGCTCTTTGGCGCTCAAAAATTGCGTTATGAGGTGATACAAAATTGTGGTGTGTATGCCCCCACTCATGGAGGTCAAATATTGCCAATAGCTTGGCAAGGGGCGGATAAACCCAGGTGGGCACGGGTGCAAACTTAGCGGTCAGTAGATTTAATGCCTGTTCGTTGTAGTTGGCAAAATCTTCATAGTTTTCAACTTCGCCATAGCCCATCAGCAGCACAGCAACGCGGTCATTCGCAGTGCGATCAAGGCTAGGGGTCTGCAATCTTTCTGGAGTCGTAACCACAGGGCTTCCTCTTGATTTATTTCAGGCTAGGTTTGCCTTAAGCCTAACATCCCCTCCCAGGGGATTGCGAATGAATGTGCTGCGACTGAACAGATTTCAGGTTTTGCCCCCTAGAAAGAGCTGCCGAGAAGGCTGTTTTACAATGCATTTAGGCCATTGCAAAAATATTTAGGATCCAATTGTGCCGATTATTTTATGTCCTGGAATCCATAACCCAGCCCTCACGGCAAACTTTTGGGCTGCGATTGAGTCGGTAACGTTGCCCAACCCCCTGTTGCCTAATACCCTATTTTCTGCACTGCCAGCCCCCAATATTGTTCCAGATGCTCAATATTGGGGTTTTTCACCTGCTCATATTTTGCAGTTCCTGCATCAAAACGTTTCGATCACCCAGCCCCTTGTCATCATTGGCTTTAGTGCGGGTGTTGTAGGGATGGCAGGTGCAGCCTGGGCTTGGCAACAGCAGGGTGGCACTATTTGCGCACTCATCGCCCTAGATGGATGGGGAGTGCCGCTCTACGGGTCGTTTCCGATTTATCGGTTGAGCCATGATGGGTTTACCCATTGGAGTAGCCAAGCGCTGGGGATGGGGCAAGATCCGTTCTACGCAGACCCAGGGTTAGCGCATTTGGACTTGTGGCGATCGCCTCAAGAAGCCTGGGGATGGTGGCGTATAGACTCAACGCCACAATGGGTCAATGCGGCGATCGTTGTCCGTCATCTTCTCTCTAGGCATTGCGAAAGGAGTGTTAGCGCGTAGACACATGGGGTATTATCTGAAGAGAAGCACGTATGCTGCTTGCGCCCGTAGCTCAGTGGATAGAGCAACCGCCTTCTAAGCGGTTGGTCGATGGTTCGATCCCATCCGGGCGCGTTTACGGATTTGTTAGTATTGACTTGTTTTTTGATGGGTTGCATGGTGATGGTCTCCTGTTATTCAGGCGGTTTGCTGTAGTTCTGCATATTGCCAATACGAGATACCCGCCTCTTCTCGCCGGATAAGCAGCCCAAACCATTCCAGCCGATCGCAGTTTTCTCTAACGGCATCCAGTCTTTTCTGGGTGTTGCGTCCGGTGAACTGGCTGGCAATTTGCAAGGCTGTCCATTCGCCGCTGCTGGTGCGGAGTAGGTCGCGGATG
>JANNDV010000331.1:0-7236 GCA_031387975.1 Acaryochloridaceae cyanobacterium OTE_75_metabat_521
AACCAGAATTTTTATCTGCGGCTCTATTTTTGGGGGCACTGGCGCATCTGGGTTCCCCACCATTGGGCGACTACTCAAAAATAAGCTAGAAAAATCGGGCATGAGTGGCAGCGTCAAAATTGGCGGCTTGCTGATGCTGCCCTACTTCCAGTTCAGTGTACCAGCCGACCAAGACCCTGGTGCCATTTATGCAAGGCCAGAGCAGTTTTTGCTCAACACCGAGGCGGCGCTGCGCTACTACCAAGCCCAGCCTATCTTTGACAGCATTTATTTATTGGGCGATCAAGACCCCGCCTCGGTGGCGCAGTTTAGCATTGGCAAGAACACCCAAAAAAATGACCCCCATTTTATTGAGCTATACGCGGCTTTAGCGGCTCGTCACTTTATTGCCCAGACTGAAATGGAGCCTGTCGTGCTGCTGAGCCGCCAAGACAACCAGCGCGTGACCTGGGATGACATCCCTGATAAAGCGGTGGTGAAGCCGAACTTTGCCAATGCGGTGCGCTTTGCCTATCTATGGGCTGCAAACCTCTCGCCGGAGCTAAATGCAGGGAAAGGCAATATCAAGAATTTCCAAAAGGCCGCGCCTTGGTTTAGCCGATTTTTTAAACCCCAAGGGCTGTTTCTTGGGGGGCGTGGGATGCCGGACTTAAATGATGAGGTGCAGCAGGATGCAATTCAGTGCATTGATGGCTGGTGTCAATCGTTTTTGCGCTGGGTAAGCTTGATTCATGGGTCTGGGGGCAGTAGCCGCAGCATTCAGCTTTTTCGCCACGCATTACTGATGGATTCGAGCGGGAATGTGCCCCAAGTAACCGAGAGTTTCCCGAAGTTGGTGCTGGGAGCCGATAACCTGGAGCAGTCTAAGGATGTGACGCCCCAAGCCATTAAGGAAAAGCTGATTACCATTACGCCGGATCCGCCGACGGGGGTGGCAGGCTTAGCGGCGACTTTGTATTCTTTGTGCAAACCCTAGTTTAGTTACGCTAAGAATTATGGATTTAGTAACCTCCAACTATGACCCTCTCCCCCAACCCCTCTCCCAGAACGGGAGAGGGGAGTAAGAATCTTGTCCAGCCATTCTCTAGATTTAATTCACGATCCTCATTTGTTCTGAAGGCACCCATGACCGAAAGCAGCAAAATCCCGCAGTCGTCTCATTTTTTTCTGCCCAAGCTCAGAGAGGGTGGCGGTACTCAGGATGGCATTGACATTAAGCCTGGAGCGGTGGGCACTTGGGATCGCCAATCTAGGGCTGCATTTCAGCACGTTGCCTCTAGCCTAGAGGTGCCCTCGGCAGGACGGGATGTCAAGAGCGTTAGCTCCATCCCCGATATGTGGGCGCGGCCTTTGTCGATGGAGATGGCGATTCATAACCGACGCTACCCCATTCGTGCCCAGATGATTGAGCAGTGGCAGGGGATGCTGGCGGCGATCGCCCTAGCTGAAGTACGCGGCTTCCCGCTCAAGGCGATGCTGGTGGAGCTAGAGGCCGAGCAGGAAAAGGGAGATGCCTTTGCGCGATCGCTCTACGAACTGCGTCCCTCTACCCAAAACTGTCTCTACGAACTCAACGGCAGGCACCCCTGGCAGGATGTGTATGTATTTCTGTGGAATGGGCGATCAATTGGGATGTCTTCGCCCAGTACCTTGGTGTGCCCGTCTGAAGAAGGAAACTGGGCGGGGTTGCCCTGGTGGTCTGGGGGACGATTGCGATCGCCCGTTGCCCCTGTAGATCACCTCAACCAAGACGAAAAAAGCCAGCTCCGGCAGTGGCTTGAGATTGTGCGTCAAGAGCTAAACCCGATAGGTCAGACCGTGGGCAAAGCCGTGAATGAAGTGACGGGGCTGTTGGGCGAGTTCCAGAATAGCTTAGGCAATATCACTAACCAAACCCTTAAGGGCAGTACCAACCCTCGCTTTTTTGGAGTCAATATTGTTCAGGGGCCTCTGCGGGCGCTCAATACGCCCATTCAGGCTATCCCTCAAGACTCTAGCGTGCGGGTGATGCCCAGCGTGGGGAAAACGCCGAGTCAAGATCTGCTGCTGGTGCCTGAAGCCCATCAAATTATGCGAGAGTGGCGCGAACCTGCTCAAAGCATTTGGATTCATGGTGCCGTCAATCTTGCGGCGCTTAAGCCAGAGGATGTGCCCCGCTCTGGCGATGTGCCGCGCTGGGGGGTAAAGGCGCTGCGCGAGGCGGATGTCTTTTTGCCAGAGCTTTCGTTTATTACCCAGGCTTCGGCGTTCCCAGGGGGGCTGATGCCCAGGGGAATGGAGTTTTTGACGGAATTTTACGAGGGCAAGAGCATTACGCCGCTACTGCCTATTAACCCGCTGCTAATGGAATACCTCACGCCGGAAGATCTGGTGTCGATGGTGCAGATCCAGCGGATTGACCAAGCTTCTGGCCCTCAGGTAGAGTTTATTTTAGACCTGCGCCTCTCTGGCATTAAGGGCAAAGAGGCGGTGTATCGGATGGCGAGAACCTATCCGCTGAAGAAGGAGAATGCGATCGCCGAGGTGCCAGTCCTAGAGCTATGGCCTAACTTCCGGTCAGACACTTGGAAGGAATACTACGCCTTCTACTACGACCCCAACCTAGAAACATTTCAGGTGCAGTTTGCCAAAGCACAAGAAATCCACAGCTTTAAGGGCGTGGGTTCGTTCCACTACCCCAACTATTCTTTCCCAGACAACGAAAGCAACTGTCAGATTCTTCAGCTTACGGAGTTTCCATCTTTTATTGACTGTCGTGGCAAAAACCAGCAGCCCATCGGCCTCATTCTGCTCAAAACCCCCAAGGAAGTTGGCACCACCACGGGCATTCCCTGGAAGGTAGGCGTTGATTTTGGGACTTCTTTTACCAATATTTACGTTGAGCGCAACGGCATAGTAGAGCCTCTCAGAATGGAGCCGCTTCATGTAAGAGTGACAGAAAGTAGTGGTGACATTCGTCAAACTTCTCTTTATGAATATTTTATTCCGATTGCTAGCAATATGGAGCTACCCCTTTCAACTCTGCTGACAACACGCGGCAATAAGGGAGAAACCCTACCCATTTTAGATGGACGGATTTTGATTCCCCGTGATCTCAACAGCTTCAGACCTAATACAGATGACTGGATTCGATCTAACTTAAAATGGTCTACTAATAGCCTAAATTTTAACCGTCTATTTCTTAAACATCTTGTACTTTTGATTACAGCCCAAGCTGCGGCAAGTAGTGTCAAAGAATTACGATGGGCTTTATCTTACCCCTCCGCTTTTTCAAAAAATGATCGCAGCACTTATGTCAGCAACTGGCGAAACTTGACTGTGGATATTCAAGAAAGTACGGGCATTACTCAAATTTGCCCTGCCCCAAATAGCCCGAACTATCGCACTGAAAGCTTAGCTATTGCACAATACTTCGCTGACTTTGAAGTGCCTGGTCGCAAGAGCAAACTAGATTTAGTCAATAGCACCTGCATCGACATCGGTGGAGGCACTTCAGATATTTCAATCTGGGAAGGAAATAAACTTGTTCACCAATGCTCATTACAGTTGGCAGGAAAAGATTTATTTTCTCAGTTTATTCAGATGAATCCTGGCTTTTTAGAACGAGTTTTTAAGATTAAAATTGACGAGTGGCGAAAACTTCAGGGGTTTCAGTTTTACGCTAAGCTAGATGTCTTTATGCGCCGCGAAAGCGAAGGATGGCTTCGTAATCGCCGCGATATGGTGGCTGAAGATCCAGAATTTCAAGGCTTAGTTCAACTCATTTCACTAGGAATCGCTGGCCTGTACTACTACGTGGGGCTATTGCTTAAAGCACTAGCTGCTGAAGGAAAATATAAAACTCCAGAAATTACACCCGTGTTTGCTGGAGGAAACGGTTCTCGGCTGCTGAACTGGCTAGCGCCAGGAGGTGAGTTTGATCGCAACTGTGAGGCGAACGCTCTTTTCAGCGCTATGTTGAGTGCTGCTTCTGGGTTTGAAGATATTGATGCAGAAACAAAACTCAGTCCATTTCCTAAGCATGAAGTCGCTTGTGGCCTTGTCTTAGATGACAGCCCCCTTACAGGACTCGATAAATATGATGACGATTTACTGATTGCTGGGGAACCTTTTACCATCAACGGTCAGCCCCTTGACTGGGATGCTCGGATGCAGTTGAGCGGCACAATTGAAGACTTTTCAGTACCTCAGCTTACACAGCTCACTCATTTCTTAAATAGTTACCATCGAACTCTTGATAAACAGCGAGTTGAGGGGATTTCACCCTTAAAGAACTACATCATTAGTGAAGAATCTGATGCTAATGCCGAACTCTGGCGAACGACTACACGAGAGCTAAAAAAATCTTTATTGAGAATCAGAGGTAATGTAGACGATATCAGGGTTGAACCCCCCTTCATCTTGGCATTGAATGCACTTTTACAAGTATTAGGAAAACGGTGGGCTGACGAATGGAAATAAAACCTATGAGTAAAATCACATCTGTAAGTCTAACTATCGTGCTGTTATTGAGCGGCTCTTTTTTTGGAGAAACTTCTAATACTGCTTGGGCGCAGACTAATGCATCGCCTTCGGCGACCATATCTCCTTCTCCTAGTTCAGTTACGACAGGTTCCACAACTCCATCTACCTCAACGCTACCCGATCAGAAAATAGCATCCAATAAACCAAATCAAGGGTCTTTTCCTGTTTGGGGATGGTTGATTCTTAGTGGACTTGGGTTATGGAATGCGGCGCTAAGCTTTCTGTTTTGGCAAAGCATAAAGGAATCCAATCGAAGCAATTATGAAACCAAGCAAAACCTGAAAAGATTAGAAAAAATTGATATTGACGTTAATCAACGTGTTAGCCGTAAATTTGATGAGCTAAAGGGAGAAATTTTGTCTTACAAGAAGACTTTAGAGGTTGTGCAGCTTCAATCTCAATCCAAGCCTTCAAAATCTAATGATTATAATTTTGAATCTCGAAATAAGCCAGTTAACTACGGCAACAATGAACCTTTTGTAAGTCAGGACTATGACTATAAAACACGCTCTAGTAATTACGGTCAATCTGCTCCAGCAGTAGTTCAACCTTGGGATAGCATTGTCCAAAATTATAATCTTTCTCCCCAGGCTTTAGAAAGCCATATTATCGAGCGGGTTTCTGAGAGCGAGGAAAGTGTTGTCACTCGCCGAGGGAATAGTAGCGCCGCAATCATCCTGAAATCTGCAAATAACTGTAGCTATTGGATTTTTGTAGGAGAGGATCGAAACTACTGGTTAACACCTAAGAGCGATCTTAAAATTACGTCGATGGGTTTTGATGCGCTTCAGGCTTTATTTGAATTTCCAGAATATCAGCAGGGTTCTAGAATTCAGTTAGTTAAGCCTGCAAAAGTAGCCCAGAATTCTTCTTCTGGTGGCTGGGAGCTTCTTGAAAAGGGTCAGGTTCAGTTTATCCGATAGTTTAATACCCAGCCTGAGCTTGGCCTTAACTAGAGCTATAACCAATGACTACAATGAGAGGATTAATTATTGACAAGCTTATGGCAAGTATTACAATCCGCAACCTAGATGATGAGCTAAAGTCCCGTCTCCATATCCGTGCGGCTCATCATGGTCGCTCCATGGAAGAAGAGGCCAGGGAAATTTTGCGGTCAACATTGGCTGAAAATGCCCAGCCTCCAACCAACCTCGCCGCATCAATTCGGGAGCTATTCGCCGAAATTAAAGATTTTGAGCTTCCTCAAACCCCTAGAGAACCTTTACGAGAACCGCCGAGCTTCGACGCATGATTGTTTTAGATACCAATGATTGTTTTAGATACCAATGTGTTGTCGGAACTGATGAATCCAGAAGGATCTGAGGTCGTTTATGGCTGGGCTGCCAAACAAGCCGTCATGAGCCTGTTTACAACAACCATTAGCCAAGCGGAGATTCTATATGGCATTGCATTACTCCCGTTGGGTAAGCGCCGAAATGTCTTAGAACGAGCTGCCCAGCAAATGTTTGAATCGAATTTTTTAGGTCGTGTTTTACCCTTTGACGCTGCTGCTGCCGCCTCATTTGCACAAATTTCTGCCATCCGTAGACAGTCTGGCAACCCCATTTCACAATTTGATGCTCAAATTGCAGGCATCTGTCATTCGCGGGGCGCTAAGATTTCAACTCGAAATGTCTCTGATTTTCAAGGATGTGGTGTAACCATTATTAACCCTTGGGATTGTTGACCCAAACCCAATTATTTGTTGATGAGCTTTGCGCGACAAAGAAACCTATGGACAGAAATCAGCTAAAGCAACGCTACGATTGGGGCGATCGCCCCAATCAAAATTTCTGGCATAATCTTTACAAGTAGACACGCCCATATTGCCTCACCTCCATAATCGCCCTCGTTAAGCCCATGACCACAGAACAACGACTCCAGCGCCTCGAAGATGAATTTGAAGTTGTCAAAGACCTCCTGGCTTCCGCCGCTCGTTATGCAGAATCTGCAAATCAGGGTCTAGATCGAGTTTGGGCGACAATTGATCGGGTCACTGAATCCCAGGCCGTATCTCAAGCTGCCTGGAATGAGCAATTTAGGCAAATCTCTGAAGCTCAGGCTGCATCTAGAGCTGCCTGGGATGAGCAATTTAGACAAATCTCCGAAGCTCAGGCCGCATCTAGAGCTGCACTGGATGAGCGATTTAGGCAAGTCTCCGAAACTCAGACTGCGTCTCAAGCTGCGCTAGACGCACAACTGGGGCAACTCGGTCGATCTCAGGCTGCAACAGAAGCTCAAATTGAGCGAACGGATCAACGTTTGGATGAATTTATTTTTCAGGTACAGCGGCTGCTGTCTAGAGATGCCGAACGCCTAGACATTGTGGAGGGTCGCATCGAACGCTTAGAGGCGATCGCCCAGCGCCTAGACCGCAACTACGAAGCCCAGCAGGTACAGTTTCAAGAATTTCAAATCACAACCCGTGCCTCCCAAGAGCGCCAAGAACGCCTTCTAGAGTATCTTCTGCGACGAGACAGCGAAACTCGATAAAATAGCAGCGCTATATCCTGAGTGAGCTTTATCTGATGCCCGCTATGCAACGCAATACGCTTCAGGCACACTACGAACAGGGCGATCGCAACTTTCAAAAAGCCGACCTGAGTGGCGTAGACCTGAGTGGGCTAGACCTACGCGAAGCCGACTTTAGAGGAGCGGATCTCTACGGCACCCAATTTATGGATTCGCTGCTGTGCCAAGCAAACTTTAGCG
>JANNDV010000050.1:0-9867 GCA_031387975.1 Acaryochloridaceae cyanobacterium OTE_75_metabat_521
GAGAGTTTAGAGCCAAAACGGATGAAATTGGCGCGTTTCCTAATGAGAATAGTTGTTTGACACTTTTTTTCTTAGTGATTCAGCGTGACCATGCCAAGCACGACAGGCTCAAAAGTGTGGCGAAAACTTAAGGACACTAACCTAGTTAATGAAGCTATTGATATACGGAATAAGTGGGCACATGCTTCTATTAACGTAGATTTTAACCTTGATGATGCAGATAGGGCCTTGGACACAATCTATCGAATACTTAGCGCTATCTCCGCAGAGCAAGCTGAGCAAGTTGGACAAATGCGACAGGAATTGGTACAAGAGCGTGCTCAAGAATTGAAGCAACCTAATATATCTCAAGAAGCAGTAGCATCGCGGAAAGTTGATGATCATTTTAATGAGAACAACCTTTTATCTGACTCTGTTAATTCAGCGGAGCAGACTTCTCAAGATCAAAGAATATTGTTAGATGAGCATAAACCACCAAAGGAACCTGAAGAAGTTTCCTCGACAGTAATATCTTCTCCTACAGTGAACGTTAAGAACCATTCTTACAAAGAAATTTTGTCTAATTCTACCGTCAATAAAAAAGCTAAAAAAATAGGCATTTCTGGAGCAGCTTTAGCTCTTTTAATGGGCAGTGCTTTTCTGAGTGCAGGTTTAGCAAGTTATTTTTGGAGTAACCGTTCTTGCGAAAAATCTACTGATATTAGAAGCAATGGTGCCTGCTACAAAAAACTAGCCTCAAATCCACTGATCATAGGTATTCTAACTTCTCCAGAAAGCTATTCTGAGTTGAAGTTATATTTAGAAAAGCAGCTTGGCGATCAAGTACAAAGTGTCCTTATTAAAGGTGGTGAAAAATTTAATTATGAAGATGCTCAAAACGAAATTGCTAAAGCTCAATGGGATATTGTATTTGCATATTCTCCAATGAACGGTATGAGAACTAAAGATAACGGTTACAGATGGATTGCCCGTATGTTTCCTGATAATCCGCCTACATACCAATCTGCACTATATGTTCGAGCGGACAGCAAAATCCAGTCTATTGATGATATTAAATCTACGACTTTAGTGGCTTTGGGCGATTATAGTTCCGCGTCTTCATTCTACATGCCTTCTTATGATTTATATGGAAAGAGTATGAGTGTGACCAGAGGGCACCGAGGCCGTGAGATCAAAGAGTTGGTTATCAGTGGTAGCGCAGATGTAGGTGCTGGTGTTTATTCATCTATCAAAGATGATTTAAACTTTAGGGTGATTCATGTTAGTAGAGATATACCCGGTACAGGAGTCTATTTATCACCAAAACTTTCCCCTGCTGATCAGGAACGGATTCGAGATATCCTGATAAAGGCACCAGACAATATCAAGAAAGAAGCCAACTATGGGGCAGGAGAAGAAACGAACTATGAAACATTCCGAAAAATTTCTGTAAGGGCTGATGAAGCTATTTCATGTGCTGATTTTACTAAGAATCCTGTTCAGTTCTTTTGCAATAAAAAATTAGATGGTATTTCTGGAAAAATTAGTGGCTTCACCACTGAAGAAAATAAAATAGTGAAGCTAAGATTCGTCAAAGCAGACAATAAAGTTTGTAATATTCTTGTTTCTTTACAAATACTTAGCCGCATTCCTAAAGGGACTTCGCCTGGAATTATTAACGGCAAAACTGTAAATATTTTAGGCACACAGTCTAGTGAGCTTCCAGATGGAACCTGTGAGTTCTCTATCACTGATTCCAGTCAGCTAGTCGTAAATTAGTTCCAAAATTTCTATGAGTTTTAGCCTTATTTAATGTGTACAATTTCGACATAGAAAACTGCTGTATACAGAAAATAGGGGGGGCAATCAGTTATAATTCAACGTGTTCTGAAATCCGTTGAACTTGGGTCATTAGGCATTAAAGCAAAAACCACATTTAATCTTAAAGAAGAATACGCAATGAAAAAGACAGCAGCAATAGCGGCGCTTATCTTCGCGGTGTCTGCTAGTTTGGCAGCAATCTCCACAGCACAGATTGCGCCAATCCCAGCAACAACAACATTACGAGATACGCATGAAAGGCTGGATGGCTTGCTTTGGATGCAAACTTCGGCAGAATATCAAACGTTAACGAACATTGCTTTCAATCAAGCGCGTTTAACAATTGATGCCGCCTTAGCAGATAAACAATGGACAGCAGCACTAGAGCAAACTAAGTCATATTCATCGCTAGCACCAGCGATCATCGTAGATGTTGATGAAACAATTTTAGACAACTCTCGATTTCAAGGTCGCCTTATAAAGGATCGTAGCGAATATAACAGCTCTGCCTGGAAAAAATGGACAGAAAAACGTATGGCAACGGTTGTACCTGGCGCTGATAATTTTCTTAGATACGTTGCATCAAAAAAAATTACTATTTTTTACGTTACTAATCGAGAAGCTTCTCAAGAAAGTGATACAAGAATAAATTTAATCGACCTAAAACTGCCACTGCGTTCTGACATAGATGTAGTTCTGTCCAAAAATGAAAACACTTGGACATCATCAGATAAGGGAGCGCGCCGTACTCACGTGAGCAAGAATTTTCGGATTCTAGCTCTTGTCGGTGATGATCTTGGTGATTTTGTGTCAGGTGCAAAAGATACACCTGATAATCGCGTGAAATTAGCCAAGGCATACACTAATATGTGGGGCACAAAATGGATCTTAATTCCAAATCCGTTATATGGGTCATGGGAGTCTGCGCTGTACGGCCATGATTTTAAGCTTCCTGATAAAAATGTATTAGAAATGAAGTCTAAGAAAGTACAAGGGTTCTAGTCCTCGATTCAACGATGTCTTCTTAACCGCGACAAAAGCATTTGCAAAGCCCAGATAGAATGTAAGAACATAGCTCTTTTTTAAATACAACGATCTTTTTGCTATGACCACACTAATCGCTCGAAATCTCTCCCTTGAGGAGGTTCGTAGACTGCTCAAGCTTCAAAAGCTTCCTGCTGGCACATTTCCCTCATCCTTCGGGTTAGATAGCCTTACCACCTTTGAGCAAGAAGAGCTTGGGCAAATTCAGCGCGATTTTGATGCCTACCTGTCAGAGGGTAAAGTCCTTGAGGGTATGGTCAAAGCCCTAACGCTTTTTCCCCTCATGCGGCTGGCTGGGTTTTATCGATCGCCCATAAAGCTTTCCCTAGAAGAAGACATTGCAAGAATTTCTATTCTGGATGAAGACATTGACATTACGGGGCGGATGGATATTGTAGCCGTCAATAAAGCGCAATCTGCCTACTCAAGCGCCTACTTTTGGGTTTTGGTGATTGAGGCAAAAAATAGCGAAATTGCCCCCGCCGCAGGTTTAGCACAGCTTCTGACCTACGCCCATAAAAGCCTTGAGCATCAAGACTCCCTCTGGGGGTTAACCACGAACGGTTCGCTCTATCAGTTTGTTCACCTTCAAAAAGGTAATCCATCCACCTACCAATTGATGCCGATCCTGAACCTGTTTGAGCCGCAGCCTTCTATTCAACTGCTTCAGGTGCTGAAAGCCATCTGCAAACTGCCGTGACTTCTACCCTACCCACCATCAAATTTCTTAAACAGCCTACGTCTCAAGCCTGGGTAGACCAAGCGATCGCCCATCTTGACATCATTTTGCTAGATCACTCCCACTGTGAACGCAAAGCAGCTGGGGTTGCCCTTAACCTGATGTTTCGCTACCCCGCCCACACAAAACTGGTGCGGCAGCTTACGGCGATCGCCCAAGAAGAGCTAGAGCATTTTGAACTGGTCAACCAATGGCTAGAACAGCGCGGGATTGACATGGCGGCACTCCCCGCACCGCCCTATGGAGCCAGCCTCAGCGCTCAGATCCGCAAACCAGAACCTGGTCGGCTCATGGATACCCTATTAGTCTCAGCGCTGATTGAAGCCCGTAGCCATGAGCGCTTAGGGTTACTGGCTCAGCATTGCCCTGACGCAGAACTGGCAAAGTTTTACCATGCGCTAATGGTCTCAGAAGCCAGACACTACGGCATTTATTGGGTGTTAGCCAACACCTACTGCGACCCATCAGCCGTAACACTTCGTCTAGAAGAACTTTCGGTCATTGAGAGCAAAATTTTAACCACCCTTCACCCTGAACCACGGATTCATAGTTGATGCACTGCACCTTTGGGCACTACACCCTTCGAGATTGGGAACCCCGCGATCGCCTTTCTGCCGCCACGGTCATCGCCGCCATATTAGAAGAGTATGGCCTAGGCTGGGATCCTGAAGGGGCAGATCGAGACGTATTGGCCGTCGAAGCCTGCTATCTCGAAGCAGGGGGAGAATTTTGGGTGATTGAGCAGAACGGTCACATTCTGGGCACAGGCGCTTACTATCCCATTCGTCGGGGCAACAGCGCCGTAGAAATTCGCAAGATGTATTTGCTGCCAACCGCCAGAGGGCAAGGCTTAGGGCATTTTTTGCTGCAACAGCTAGAAAGGGCGATCGCCGCCCGTCACTACCGCGAAATCTGGATTGAAACCGCCTCTGTTTTAGCCGAAGCCGTTGGGCTTTACGAACGCAATGGCTATAGCCCAGTCACAGGGGTTGAAACCGCACGCTGCGATCGCGTTTATTGCAAGGTGCTGCATCCGTAGCCATCCCTGAGAAATTGTGGCTTTCTACGGGGGGACTCCACAACGACCGTATATCTACACCACCTTTGACTGGCTGTGCCCCGTTTTGAATCGTATTCCCCTACACAAACCTGTTATTACAAGTTTGGTTTCCTAACAGAGGAACCGTTTAATCCCTCAATTTAGTAAGTTCTTTGGATTAGCTATCAATTTGAAAATATCAATCATGAGGCTTTTGAAGTAACTGGAGTAGAAGCTTTCCATGACTTATATTCTTGAAAAAGCTAGTGAACAACAAAAAAGCACCCGCATTGCGCATCCTCTAGAGCCTTTGACTGCCGAAGAAATTAAGGTTGCGGTCGCCACCGTAAAGCAGGTGCGATCGCTGAGTAACCGAGTCCGGTTTATGTCTGTGGCGTTGAAAGAGCCGCCAAAGGATTGTGTGCTGGCCTACAGCCCAGGTGATTCTCTAGATCGTCAGGCATTTTATGGTGTTGCTCGATAACGAAGCGGCAAAAACCTATGAGACGGTCGTTTCGATTACCCATCAAACCATTGCGTCTTGGGAGTTCTACCCTATTCTCTGGAATACCTTGTGCTCAAACGTATGTCCTTCCGCGTGTTTGGCGTGCTGATGAGCATTGAGCCTGCGATCGCAAGGTGCCCAGCACACAGCATTCGATCATCACGCCAGTCAATAAGAGAGGGGTGATGTTCAGGGCAACCGCACACGTTGATTAACAAAAGAGAAAAAGGATATGTTTTTGATTATTCACTCGTTTTGCCGTTACAGAAAGACGGGTCAGGATATGTATGCAAACTGCCGAAAGTCTTCATCGCGATCGCTCAGCTTCACCCAGTCCACACCCACCTGCTGCAATCGTTCTACTAAACGAGCGCAGGCAGGACGCTCGGTGGCGTAATGACCTGCATCAATCAAGATGAGATTGCGATCGCGGCTTTCTTGAAACTGATGAAATTTACAGTCTGAGGTGAGGTAGGCTTGCGCCCCTGTCTTACTCACCGAACCAATGTAGCTCGCCCCTGAGCCACCCAACACCGCGATCCGCTCAATTATTTGCTGACGATCTGCGTCGGGTGACACCAGCAAATCTGGCGGGTTTAGTGCCGTTTGAATATGTTCTAAAAGCTGTTGCAGGGATAACGCAGGCTGTAAATTACCAATCCGACCGTAGCCTAAGCCGTTTTGCGTAGGTTCGACAGGCGTGGTGTCCTGAAGGTTGAGAAGTTGTGCCAGTACATCAGCGGTACCGTCTGCGACTTGGTCAAAGTTAGTGTGGGCGCTATAGACCCCAATATTGTGGGCGATCGCCAGTCGCACCATATCCCCAATGGGGTCGCCCTTCTGAATCGACTTCAGTGGGCTAAAGATGAGCGGATGGTGGGCAAAGATGAGATTAACGGGATTGCCTTGCTGAGCCAGAGAGATTGCCTCTTCCATCACCGCCAAAGTCGGCGTTAGACAAACCAAAACCCGCGCGGGTTCGTCTAAAACCCCTGGCTCAATCTGCCAGCCACAGTTGTCCCATTTTTCTTGCCAGGTGGGGTTCGCCCAATGTTCAAACCAATGAATGAGTTCTGCAATGTTCATGGGGCTATTTTACTCAGGAAGGTTCTCTGGTGGAGCGAATAATCCAGTAGCTGATGGAGAGTGCAAAAATGGCGATCGCCAGTCCAATCACATCTAATCCGGTTGTCTTCTCAAAATCTAAAATAATAATTTTACGAGAGACCGCGATAATCGAAGTCACCACCACCAGTTCTACCTGGATCACGTTTTTACGGAGGTATGCCGTAATATTTTCTAAAATTTCTAGGGCAATGAGAACATTTAAAAATAGACCAAAAAGATTGATAAGTGTACGACCCAAATAACCATCGGGGGGCTGGGTGATTTGAGAGAGTAACACAATCCCAAGGTCAAACACCGCCACCAGAATGACGATCACCATTCCAACAGAAAGTAGCTTAGCGACTAACTGCTCAATCCAATGAAGTCCATTTAAAAAGCGCGGATCTTCATTCGATCCAATCAGATTAGAAACTTTTTTCCACATCTAAATCTATCCGTCTAACGCACTCAAAAAGAGATTTATAAGAGGTAGTATTGATCTTGAAACTACAGAATTCATTGCCTATTTTGAAGAAATATTAGCAGTTTTTTCAAAGGCAATGCGAAGGAAAGGTGGTGCTAGAAATGTGGTTAAAATGACCATGATAATAATGGCAGCCTGAAGCGATTTATCGAGGGCACCGCTGGCAGCACCAATTGCGGCAAAGACTAAACCGACCTCACCTCTGGGTATCATGCCAATGCCGATTGCCCAGCGGTTAATATTGGGCTGACCAAAGACCGTCCAGCCTGTGACCACTTTGCCAAGAATGGCGATCGCAATTAAAAACAGCGAAATTACGATGCCAGTGCGGTTTTCGGGGACGAAGGGATTGAGAACACTTAAATCTACTTTAGCGCCAACGGTTACAAAGAAAATGGGAACCAAAATGTCAGCAACCGATTTAACCTGCTCATCGAGTTCTTTACGTAAATCTGTTTCTTCTAAGACAAGACCCGCTGCAAATGCACCAAGAATCGCCTCTAGATGGATGATATTGCCAATAAAGGCCATCAAAAAGGCAAAAACAAGGGCGGGAATCAGGAGATTTCCACGCGTTTTAAAAAAGCTGGCGACAGCAGTAAAGCTTTTATTGAAAACACCGCCTAGAAAAACGGATCCAACTAAAAATATCGTTGCGCTGATGATGAGATGAACGACGTTGAGAAGGTCGATTTCGCCTGTTTTGGCAAGGCTGGCAACCACTGCCAACACAATAATGCCAAAAATGTCGTCAATGACCGCAGCCCCTACAATAATTTGACCTTCTGTAGACTGAAGCTGACCCAGTTCTGACAGAACTTTCGAGGTAATGCCAATACTGGTCGCAGTGAGTGCGGCTCCTGCAAAAATTGCGGGAATCGCAGAGACATTAAAGAAATACATGAGTCCAGCAGTGCCTGCTACGAACGGTACTGCAACCCCTACACAGGCAACAACTGCCGCCTGATACCCTACTTTTTTGAATTCGTGAACATCAGACTCTAGACCAATTTCAAAGAGAAGAATGATGACGCCAATCTCAGCCAGAATGGAAAGAAACTCACTTTGGATCTGAAAGACTGCGGCGATCACCTCAGTGCTAGGCGGGTTGACGAGCTGTAAAATTCGCATCACCACCGAATCAGCGGCAACAGATCCGCCTTCTGGAAACACCAGCAGATGGAGTGCCGATGCGCCCACTACCACCCCAGCAATCAGCTCCCCCAAAACAGGAGGAAGGCCAAAGGCTCTAGAGAGTTCGCCACCCACTTTGCTGGCAATATAGATAATGACCAAGCTCAGCAGGACGCCCGCCAAAATAACGGGTTCATATTCAGCCTCTGCGGTGGCGGTTGCCAGCAATGGAAAGGCTAGCAGCGGCAGAGCAAAGGCATTCAACATAGAATTTCAAATCTTGATAATGATGAATTCCATCATAAAGGAAGATTCGAACCCCAAGATAGGGGATGAACTACCCTACATCATCATGGGCATAGCGGTTATACAAAAAGTCGAGGGCATAGTTGCGTAATTTGTAGTACGTTGGATCTTCCATAATTCGGGCGCGATCGCGGGGGCGACCAAAGGGAATGGTCATAATTTCACCAATTTGGGCAGCGGGGCCATTGGACATCATCACAAGGCGATCGGCTAGGAATAGAGCCTCATCAATATCATGGGTAATCATCAGCACGGTACAGCGATGGTCGTTCCAGATTTTGAGCAGTTCTTCTTGCAATTCTTCTTTGGTGATGGCATCCAGTGCGCCAAAGGGTTCGTCTAGGATCAACACTTCGGGACGGATGGAAAGGGCGCGGGCGATCGCCACCCGTTGTTTCATCCCACCGGAAATCTGGGGAGGTCGTTTGTCGGCGGCCTCTTCTAAGCCCACCATTGCCAAGTGTTCGCGAACGATGGCTCGCTTTTCGGCTTCGGGTTTCTTGGGCCAGACGGAATCGACGGCAAGGTAGATGTTTTCAAAGGCGGTGAGCCACGGGAGAAGAGCATAGCCTTGGAAGACCACCATGCGATCAGGGCCAGGTTTGACGATGGGTTGTCCCCGTAGGGAGACGGTTCCGGTGGTGGGATGGTTAAATCCAGAGACCATGTCGAGGAGGGTGGATTTACCGCAGCCAGAGTGACCGATGACGCAGATAAATTCACCTTCTTGGACTTGTAGGTTGACATCCTCTAGAACGGTATAGGGGCCATTGGAGGTGGGATAGACTTTGGAAAGTTGGGAGATGTTTAGGAAAGAAGTATTAACCGGAGCCGTTGGGTTCTCGGAAATATGATTGGATCTTGAGGTGGATTTTGCAGTAATCATCGTTGGCATTTTGAATAAAGGGCAAAATGTTGGGGCTGTAGGGGCGCAAGGCTTGCGCCCTCTTAATTCCGAAATATTTCGCAAATGTCGGGATTTAGCGTAGATCTCTGGAGGAGGGCGCAAGGCCTTGCGCCCCTACGAATCCGAAACATTGGATTAGGCGGCAACGCGAACCCGTTCGTCTAGGACAACTTCTGCCATCGTGAAGTCTCGCTTGATTTTGAGACTGTTGAGATAGCCAATCGGGTCATCGGCATTAAAGGTTGTGCCATCAAAGAGCTGAATGGCCCCGCGACTGTAAGTGAGGTCAGAAAGCCCCAACTCACGGGACGCGGTACTAAAGGCCCCCACGCGACAAATCCGCTCCAGAATTTCCACCCAGTTGCGAGGGAACGGCGTATCGCCCCAACGTGCTAACTGCGTCATGTGCCAGAGTTGCTCAGTCCGACTGGGTCGATTAACGCCTTCACCAAAAAATTGATGGTGAGCATATTCCCGCATGGGTGTTTTGAGATCGCACGTTGCATGATCTGGGTCGCCCAACTGGATATATTCAAGATTGGTGCTGACGTATTCCCGTCGCGACAGAATCTCTTGAATCTCAACCGCATTGGCTGGATCGGCGCAGTATTGGCCTGCCTCTAGCAAAGCTTTAACTAGCGCGATATGGGTATTGGGGTAAGCATTGGCCCAGTCTTCCCGCACGCCCAAAACCTTGCCAGGGTGTCCTTGCCAGATTTCTAGGTCGGTCGCAACTGTAAAGCCCACCCCTTCGATCGCCGCTCGTAAATTCCAAGGTTCGCCTACGCAAAAGCCATCGATG
>JANNDV010000064.1:0-10212 GCA_031387975.1 Acaryochloridaceae cyanobacterium OTE_75_metabat_521
GTTTTCTCCTGCCCCCACCACCTGATCGGCTAACGCCTTTTTGCTCTCAATCATGTCGTGGATGCGCTCTTCTAGGGTGCCGCTGCACACAAACTTATGTACCTGCACATTGCGGGTTTGCCCAATCCGAAACACCCGATCCGTCGCCTGATTTTCCACCGCTGGGTTCCACCAGCGATCGAAGTGGAACACATGATTGGCGCGAGTGAGGTTAAGCCCCACACCCCCAGCCTTCAGAGACAAAATAAACAGCCGTGGTCCCTGCGGATCGTTCTGGAACCGATCAATCATGGCCTCTCGCTTGGGCTTAGACACGCCGCCGTACAGCAATAGCGTTTCGCGGTTGAGGGTCTGCTGCAAATAGCCTTGCAACAGTTTCCCCATCTCGGCAAACTGGGTGAAGATCAGGGCGCGATCGCCCTCTGCCAGTGCCTCCTCTAACATCTCCTCCAATCGCTTGAGCTTTCCAGACCGTTGGGGGGTCTCCGTCAAGGCTGCTTCTTTCAAAAACTGGGCGGGATGGTTGCAGATCTGCTTGAGCTTTGTGAGGGTGGCTAAAATCACGCCGTGGCGCTGAATTCCTTCGGCAGATTCGACCGCAGCCAAAGAATCTTGCACCGTTTTTTCATACAGCGCAGCCTGTTCTGGCGTAAGTGGACAGAAAACCGTCATCTCCTGTTTGTCGGGCAGATCTTGAATGATGGTGCGATCAGTTTTAGTGCGCCTCAAAATGAAGGGTTGAGCCAGCGATCGCAGTGTTTGCAGCGAAGCCGTATCGCCATACTTTTCAATCGGCACCGCAAACCGCTTCTGGAAAAACGCCTTGGAGCCAAGGTAGCCCGGATTCAGAAAATCTAGAATAGACCATAGCTCCGTGAGCCGATTCTCCAGCGGCGTTCCGGTAAGAGCAATGCGGCTTTTTGCCTGAAGCTTACGGATCGCCTGAGACTGTCGTGCTTCGGGGTTTTTGATATTTTGGGCTTCATCTAAAATAATGCTTTGCCAATCTACGGCAACCAGCGACTTTTCATCTCGATGCACCAGAGGGTAGCTGGTCAACACCACATCATGCTTTGCCGCCGCCTGAGCAAAGGGCTTACCCTGAAGTCGCCCTGCACCATGATGCAGCATGATTCTAAGGGTGGGGGCAAAGCGCCTTAGCTCCCGCTCCCAGTTGCCCAAAACGGAGGTCGGGCAGATCAGCAGCATCGCGCCACTCCAGCGCTTTTCTGCCTTTAGGTGCAGCAAAAACGCAATGAGCTGAACGGTTTTGCCTAACCCCATGTCGTCTGCAAGACAGGCTCCTAAATTCCACTGCTCAAGAAAAGAGAGCCAGCCTGCACCCAGCGATTGATAGGGGCGAAGGGTTCCCTCAAACTGCTTTGGCTGCTCGATGGGTTGAACCGTTTGGTTGCCGCTGAGGGTTTCTAACAACTGCTCTAGGGCACCCGTGGCCTCAAACTTCACCACGGGTAGCTTATCTAACGTAAGTACATCGCCAGTATTGAGCTTTAGCGCGTCTTCAAGAGTGAGTCCGGCCTGTCCCTGACGGCTGGCAAAAAACGCCTCAGCAGACCGGATATCTTGGGGTCTCAGCTCCACCCACTCGCCATTCACTTCAACCAAGGGCGAGTTGAGAGACACCAGGTGATCAAACTCGCCCTTAGATAAGCGCTGACCACCAATGGTGAGTTCCCATTTAAAGCTCAGCAGACTGGTAAGGGTGATGGCAGCAGCCTTCCCCGCTGTAGGCACAGCGGCACGAACCTGTAGCCCCAAGCGATTCGCCCACCCTTCTCGATTCGCCAGTTTAGGCGGCACAATTACGCCAAAGCCGCTGTCTTCTAAACGCCACGTCACCGCCTTGAGAAATTCGTAAGCCTGAAGCGGGGTGATGGTGTGCCGAATGGGTCGCGCCGTCTGTAGACTCTCTTCGATCACCGGATACACCCGCGAGGCCAGCCCCAACCCCGCTAGCAGCGTTTCTTGAGGATGCTCTAAGATGCGCCCCTGAATGGAGAGTGATGGCGAAGGGGTTGCCCAGATCTGTTCTGCACTGACCCAGCAGGTCGGTTCATCGGTAGCCTGTAGCCCATAGCCTACAGTCCAGCTTT
Organism: Acaryochloridaceae cyanobacterium OTE_75_metabat_521; assembly: GCA_031387975.1. Classification (GTDB taxonomy): domain Bacteria; phylum Cyanobacteriota; class Cyanobacteriia; order Thermosynechococcales; family Thermosynechococcaceae; genus JAAURS01. Next base: position 2,115 of record JANNDV010000064.1, read on the forward strand.
GAGAAGACGTTAAGGGTGGAGCCAGAGAAAAAACGGCGCGAAAGGCTTTTTGCTGAGTCTGGGCTAACTGGAGGGGGTGTGTCCAGGTGGTAAAGGCTGAGAGGAGGCGGACTCCTGGTGCGGAGCTATCGCCACTACTTTCCCCCTTCAAACTTAACTCTCCTGTGGGACGCTCTAGGGCAGAGAGCCATTCAGACAGGCTTTTGTCCTGCATTTTTGTCAGCGCAGCGATGCTACTTTCGCCACCCAGAATTTTACGAACCTGCTGATCGACCAGTTGGTGAAGCGACGCTAATAAAATCGGTTTAGAGGCAATCGGCAATGCTAAGGCAGGCGGCTGTTCTACCTCACCAGCAGATGCGCCGTAGCACTGACAAACCAACGGCATTTGGGTCTGCATCTGTCGCAGCCTCGCCTGATCTAAGGCACTGTCTAATAGCGGCTGCCAATAGGCATGAACTGAGCCATCCTGATCTTTCTGGAGCGAAGGCAGTACCTTAGAGCGCACAAGCAGGTCCAAACTCCAGCGCGAGACGTGACTCCAGTAGCGAAGGTCTGTCCCCAGCGGATCTTCGGTTTGCAGATCTGCACTTAACGGAATGGTAAGCAAAAATTCAGTGGCAATTGCGGCACTTAGGCACAGCCCACCCACCCGTAATGGGTAAAGGCAAACGTCCTCAGAAGGTTCAGCTGCAGAATGGAGGGGAACCACGCCAGTATCTGCCCAATGGCAAAGTAGACCCAGCGATCGCACCTGCCACTCTTCAGCGACATCGTTTCGTTTACGGTCTTGAGTGTGCTTCTGCAAGACATCTTTGAGCACCGAGGGGAGCGTCAGAACCTTAGACCCATGGAGCGACCCCAGTGCATCGAACAGTTCGTCTGCTGAAAGACAAAAGGGATGAGGCGGTGCTGCACTGAAGGGCGTAATGGGTGCCGTAGAACTGCGCCAGGTTTCTCCCCACAGAAAAAAGACGCTCTTGGGTGTCGGTTCGTGAGCAGATAACGCCTGCGAGTCTTGGAGCGTCAGGGACGGATGAATCCAGCTACCGTGCAGCAAAGCCATAGGCGTTTCACTCAGGCTGACGCCATCAAGCGTTCAGGAAAGGGTGTTGAGCAGTCAAACTGATATTCACAAGCTAGGCCGCCGCCACGCCGAAGAAATTCGCCGACGGAGCCGAGTCAGTGCTGCCTTCTATGCTATTGCAATTCTTCCGCGATGCATCATCTATGGGTTCAATCTCTCCATCCTGCAAGTTCTTAAAAAACCAGTTCTCAAAAAAGCAGCCGTCCTTGAGCGCGTCCCCTGCCCTGCACTATCAACTAATGTTAGGATCGCTTCAGGAAAAAAGAGGAAAAAGAAACCTGAATGTCAGAAATTATTAAGTCAATATCCTTTGATGGACGGGATATTCGACTCACGATTGGTCGTTTTGCGCCACAGGCTGGAGGAAGCGTCCTAGTTGAGTCGGGTGATACATCTGTTTTAGTCACGGCAACGCGCTCAGGCGGTAGAGAAGGCATTGATTTCTTGCCGCTGCTTGTAGATTACGAAGAGCGCCTTTACGCCGCAGGTCGAATTCCAGGAGGGTTTCTTCGTCGAGAAGGGCGTCCGCCAGAGAAGGCAACGCTGATTTGTCGCCTCATTGATCGTCCGCTTCGCCCCCTATTTCCAGACTGGATGCGCGACGATATCCAAGTAGTTGCCACCACGCTTTCAATGGATGAGAACGTTCCGCCAGATGTATTGGCAGTGACCGGCGCATCTTTAGCGGTGCTGCTGGCAAAGATTCCGTTTTATGGCCCGATGGCAGCGGTGCGCGTTGGTTTAGTGGGCGATGACTTTATCATTAACCCCACCTACGCCGAGATTGAAGCAGGTGAACTGGACTTGGTGATTGCGGGTTCCCCCGAAGGCATTGTGATGATTGAAGCAGGAGCCAGCCAGGTTTCTGAAGAAGACATCATTGAGGCCATCGAGTTTGGCTATGAGGTCGTCATGGATCTCATTAAGGCGCAGCAGGAGCTAGTGGAAGAACTAGGGCTACAGGTCGAAATGCCGCAGCGCCCTCAAGAAGACTCCACCCTCGAAAGCTTTATTGGCGATCGCGTTACGGCTCAAGTTCAAGAAGTGGTGGCACGGCTAGAAAAAGACAAAGTTGTGCGGGATGCAGCCCTGGATGCCGTAAAGGCAAGCCTCACGCAGGCGATCGCAGAACTCCCAGATGGAGACGCGGTGAAGGTTGCCGCTGCGGGTAATTCTAAGGCCGTGGGCAAAATCTTCAAAGGCATTACCAAAACGCTCATGCGTCGCCAGATTGTAGAGCAGGGCGTGCGCGTAGATGGTCGTAAGCTCGATGAAGTGCGCCCTATTAATTGCAGCGTTGGGATACTGCCTCGGCGCATCCACGGCAGCGGGTTGTTCAACCGTGGGCTAACTCAGGTGCTGTCTTTGGCAACCTTGGGCACCCCTGGGGATGCCCAAGACATGGATGATTTGCATCCTGACGAGAAAAAACGCTACATGCACCACTACAACTTCCCGCCGTTCTCTGTGGGCGAAACTCGACCCATGCGATCGCCCGGTCGTCGAGAAGTGGGGCACGGTGCTTTAGCCGAACGCGCCCTTGTGCCTGTGTTGCCCAGCAAAGAAGATTTCCCCTATGTCATCCGCGTGGTATCTGAGGTGCTGTCTTCCAACGGCTCTACCTCTATGGGTTCTGTTTGTGGTTCAACCCTTTCTCTAATGGATGCAGGGGTGCCCATCGCCAAGCCCGTGAGCGGTGCCGCAATGGGGCTAATCAAAGAAGGCGATGAAGTTCGCGTCCTGACAGATATTCAGGGCATCGAAGATTTCTTGGGCGACATGGACTTTAAGGTTGCCGGAACCGATACGGGCATTACCGCCCTGCAAATGGATATGAAAATCCACGGTCTTCCCCTAGAGACGATCGCCAAGGCCATCCACCAGGCCAAGCCTGCGCGGATTCATATCTTGGACAAGATGCTAGAGGCGATCGCCACCCCTCGCGAAAGCATGTCGCCCTACGCCCCACGGCTGCTGACCATCCGCATTGACCCAGACCAAATTGGTTTGGTGATTGGACCTGGCGGTAAAACCATCAAAGGCATCACCGAGCAAACCGGAGCCAAAATTGACATCGAAGATAGTGGTCTTGTGACCATCTCATCGATTGATGAAGAAAAGGCAACCCGCGCCAAGAACATGATCTTAGGCATGACGCGACGGCTGAATGCAGGCGATGTTTACCTGGGCAAGGTGACGCGCGTGATTCCCATCGGTGCCTTTGTGGAAATCATGGCGGGCAAAGAAGGGATGATTCATATTTCTCAGCTTGCGGACTATCGCGTCGGCAAGGTAGAAGATGAGGTGAATGTGGGCGATGAAGTGGTCGTCAAAATCCGTGAGATTGACGGTCGCGGACGGATTAACCTAACGCGCCTCGGCATCCACCCCGATGAAGCCGCAGCCGCCCGTGCAGGCAGCGCAGCAGAGTAAGAAACGCGCTAAGGTCTGGTGGTTTGTATTGGCATCTACCTTCAAACAAGTGAAGACAGATGCCAATACGGACTATTAAGATTTTCTCTCACGATACAATCAAAGCTAAAATGGGCGTGGGGTTCAGAGTTTTGTGAAAATCTATGCGAACCATTGAGCAACTAACCGAAGAAATTTTGGCTTTACCCAGCGGATCAAGAGCACTGCTGGCAGAACGGCTGGTCGAAAGTTTAGCGTCTGATATTGATCCTAAAATTCAGGCAACTTGGGTTGCCGAAACTAAAGGACGCAGAGACGAAGTCCGTGATGGAACCGTACAGCCCATTCCTGGAAAAGACGCTCTAGCGCAAGTCAGACAAATACTTGAGTAATGATGTATGTATTTCACCCTGCTGCCCTTTCAGAGTACGCCGAGGCAGTTCAATACTATGGGGAACAACGGGCTGAAACTGCACAAGAATTTATCAATGAGATTGAGAATGCCGTTTACCGAATTAGAGAATCGCCTGAACGTTATGCCGTCATTGATGAAGATATTCGACGATGTATGACACGCAAATTCCCTTACGGTATTCTTTATTCGATTGAGCAAAACTCTATTCTTATTTTAGCGATCATGCATTGCAGCAGAGAACCCAAATACTGGAAAAATCGAAGATAGTTAAGTGGATTGCTAGATAGAATCACGTTATTTTTCGTCATATCGAAATATATATCCCTGCGTGTTTCTCCAGCGAGGAGATAAAAGTTCAATCAGTGAATGGAGTTTCGGCTGGGACAATTGGCAGAGTGAATATTATGTGTGTAGAAAATTTGTAGTGAGGAGATCGCATTGTGGTGAAAATTATTGGACGGCGATCGCTGGGCATCCAGCCCGTCTACGACCTCGGTTTAGCGCAGGATCATAACTTTGTGGTTCAGTCTGGCCTCGTGGCCTCCAACTGCTTTAACAAATCTCACTCCACGGCCTACGGCTACGTCACCTATCAAACCGCCTACCTGAAGGCCAACTATCCCGTCGAGTATATGGCGGCGCTGCTCACTTCCAACAGCGGCGATCAGGACAAAATGCCGCGCTACATCAACACCTGCATCAGTATGGGCATTGGGGTAGACCCGCCCCACATCAACCAGTCCGGCGTTGACTTTACGCCCTTAGAAACCAGCATTTTATTTGGCCTCTCCGCCGTCCGCAATGTCGGGCAAGGCGCAATCGAAAATATCTTAGCCGCACGAGATGCGGGCGATCTCTTTTCGTCCTTAGCCGATCTCTGCGATCGCATTGACCCCAAAGTCGTCAACCGACGCGCCCTAGAAGCACTGATCCAGTGCGGCGCGATGGACTGTCTAGACCTCAATCGCAATCAGCTTACGCAAGATTTAGACGTGATTTTAGACTGGGTGCAGTCCCGCGCCCGCGATCGCGCAGTCGGCCAAGGCAACCTGTTTGACATGATGGGCGGCGCAGCCAGTAGTGAGGGTGCGCCCACCAGTCTAGACTCTGCCCCCAAAGCCGCCCCTGTTGCCGACTTCCCAGAGTCAGAAAAGCTCAAGTTTGAAAAAGAATTATTGGGGCTTTATATTTCCAACCATCCCCTCCGTGAGATTGAGCAGCCCTCTCGTCTAATGGCACCCGTCAGCCTGATTCACCTCGATACCCAGGCCGATAACATCACCCTCAGCGCCATTGTGCTGCTGACCGAAGTAAAGCCCATTGTGACCAAAAAAGGCGATCGCATGGCAATTGTGCAGCTCGAAGATCTTACAGGCAAAGCCGAAGCGGTTATCTTTCCTAAAAGTTTTGAGCGTATCAGTCAGCATATTGTCGCAGACCGTCGCCTCTTGATCTGGGGCAAAGTTGATCGTCGGGATGAACGCACCCAGTTCATTATTGAAGATGTAGAGCCTATCGAAGAAGTGCGGTTTGTAATGGTGGAAATTCCTGCCCAAGACGCGGCCAATATTCAGCGACAGCAGCAGCTTAAAGAAGTGTTGCGATCGCAGAGCCTCGAGGGGGTAAGTCCTAAAGTAGCAGTGGTTGCCAAAATTAAGGGTGCGAGCCAAAACCAGCTTGTGCGTTTAGGCGTGCAGTTTAGAGTACCGGATGAAAGCGCAGCCGTTGCGGCATTGAATAACGCAGGATTTAAGGCAGAGGCTTACGGACTCATGCAGAATATCCCCGTGGCCTAGATGTTTCGAGTTTTATTTTATGCAGTGTAAAAAAGTTCAGGCTGATCTAAATCATCTAGGTTTAGATCAGCCTGAGCTTAAAAGCTAACGCACTATCTTCTAACGAAGAAATCGTTGAACTTGAGCAATACCATAAGGGATGTCTTGTGCGTAGTCTGCAAATCCGCCCGAAACTGAGTACTGTACAGCTGTAGGCGTGAGAGATGAGGAATACTCAACACCTTGTAGCGCCAAGGTCAACGTTGAACCTGCGGCAACAGGCTGTTCAAAGGAAACTTTTGCCCCGCCGTTATCTTGCTTGGTCACAACAGTATTTACAGCATTTCCAGACTGATCTAACACTTTAATACTGTCGGTTGCGCTTACATCCTGAAGTGGCTCAAGGGTGAGATAACACAGAGGACTGCTGCCCACAGAAAGTTTAATATAGTGGGCTGGGCCAATGAGATTGTTGTACTCAACCTGATCGCTACTAACCTGTAGTAAACGAGCAACACTTTCACGACTAGTAGCGGCAACTGTTGTTGAAGGTGTAGCGGAGGTTGTAGCAGCAGAAGGCATGGTAGTGCCAGCAGGCATGGTGCTAGTAGGCGCTGAAGCAGAAGAAGGACTAGAGCTAGGAGTCTTCATGCTAGTTCCTGATGACATCGCACTGCACATACCTGTTGATGCGGATGTGGGCAATGCCGCCGCACTAGGCGCGGTACCTGCTCCAGCTGAAGGAGTGGGCGAGGTGCTTGGTGCTGTCATTTGACCAGGAGTTGATGATCCAGGATCGGGAATAGATGCTGGATTTGGAGTCCCCGATGGTTGTGCATAGATGGCACTGGGTGCAGATACGGCGAGCATTAAAGAAGCCGCAGCTAGATAAAGATGGTGTTTCATAGATTCAGCCTCTTTTTCAGATTTGGTAATTATTGGTTGCATAAAGCAGTTTTTAAATTTCATTAATGCTAGAGCTGTGCTAGGCATTAATAACTTGAGAAACCGTTGCTTTAGCCTTGTAAGTAAATTAACGGTTTCAATCTGCAAACACCTCACGCTTAAGAAGGAATCTAAGCAGTGCTAAATGAGGTACTTAAAATACTGATTTATCTTGCTCAATCTCTCTGAAGACAGAGAATAGGGAAACAAAATATTTATGGTTCTCAGTCAACTTTTTAGTTGATTCGTTCCCTGGAGAAACTCAAAGATCAACCAGAAGATTCATTACATTCAGCGATAAAAATCTAATTTAAATCACTCATCTGGATCTGATATTTATATATTTATATAGATATAATTTTGCTACTAATTGAGTAACTTATTAGACTTTTTCGAGATCCTTAGCCATACAAAAAGGGGTAGCCAGCACTGGCTACCCCTTTTTGTATGGCTAAGGATCAAAGATTTAATAACCTCCAACTTTGACCCTCTCCCCCAGCCCCTCTCCCAGAACGGGAGAGGGGAGTAAGAAGAATCTTGTTCCCCTTCTCCCGCCTTGGGAGAAGGGGTTAGGGTATGAGGGAGTGTAAGGCGTATCGACTCTAAACAATTCTGGATCTTATTAAATCCACGATCCTAAGTCGTTACGGTTGCTAGTTAGTAGTCGAAGTCACCCATTCCGCCGCCGCCAGCAGGTGCGCCGTCTTTGGATTCAGGTTTATCAACAATGATGCACTCAGTGGTGAGCACCATTGCGGCGATCGAGGCTGCATTTTGCAGTGCAGAACGTGTCACCTTAGCAGGATCTACGATACCCGCTTCAAACATATCGACGTACTCATCGATCGCAGCGTTATAGCCGACGTTAAAATCCTTAGACTTGACGTACTCGGCAATCACAGCGCCGTTTTTGCCTGCGTTCTCAGCAATGCGCTTGAGGGGTGCTGTCAAAGACCGAGCCACGATTTGAGAACCGATTAGCTCTTCGCCAGTCAGGTTTTCGGCTGCCCAAGTTTCAAGCTGAGGAGCGAGGTGAGCGAGGGTTGTACCACCACCCGGAACGATACCTTCTTCAACCGCAGCTTTCGTTGCGTTGATGGCATCTTCTAGGCGCAGTTTGCGGTCTTTCATTTCGGTTTCGGTAGCAGCACCGACCTTAATGACAGCAACGCCGCCTGCAAGCTTAGCCAAACGCTCTTGGAGCTTTTCTTTGTCATAGGAAGAATCGGTGTCGTCCATTTGACGACGGATTTGCTCAACCCGTGCTTTGACTTGGGCTTCGTTGCCTTCAGCAACAAGCGTGGTGCTGTCTTTGGTGATGGTAACGCGACGCGCTTTACCCAGTTGCTCTAGCTTGGTGGTTTCGAGCTTTAGACCTGCATCTTCGGTGATGAGCTGACCGCCTGTGAGGACGGCAAGATCTTCGAGCATGGCCTTACGGCGATCGCCAAACCCAGGTGCCTT
>JANNDV010000083.1:0-33248 GCA_031387975.1 Acaryochloridaceae cyanobacterium OTE_75_metabat_521
GATCGCAGGATCTATGGCGATTAAAGAAGCAGTTATGAATGCATCTCCAGTGCTGCTGGAGCCGATGATGAAGGTTGGGGTCGAGGTGCCCGAAGACTTTCTCGGTGGCGTCATGGGCGATCTGATCTCGCGGCGAGGCCAAATTGAAGGCCAAACCGTTGACCAAGGGCTGGCGAAGATTACTTCAAAGGTACCCTTAGCCACCATGTTTGGATATGCTACAGATATCCGGTCTATGACCCAGGGTCGCGGCATATTCTCGATGGAGTTTAGTCGCTACGAGGAAATTCCTCGGAGTGTCGCTGAAGCCATCATCGCGAAGAACAAAGGGAACGCTTAATCATCGAAGAGGAATAGTTGAGTCATCATGGCACGCGCTAAATTTGAACGAAATAAACCCCACGTCAACATTGGAACCATTGGTCACGTTGACCACGGTAAAACGACCCTGACCGCAGCAATCACTATGTCTTTGGCTGCAATTGGTCAGGCTCAGGCCAGAAAGTATGACGAAATTGACGCGGCTCCTGAAGAGAAAGCGCGTGGGATTACAATTAATACGGCTCACGTTGAGTACGAAACGGCAAACCGTCACTATGCCCACGTGGACTGTCCTGGGCATGCTGACTATGTCAAAAACATGATCACGGGTGCGGCACAAATGGATGGAGGCATCTTAGTGGTGTCTGCGGCAGATGGCCCCATGCCCCAAACGCGTGAACACATTCTGCTGGCAAAGCAGGTTGGTGTTCCTAGCCTTGTTGTGTTTATGAACAAGGAAGATCAAGTAGACGACGCTGAACTGCTTGAACTTGTCGAACTAGAAATTCGAGATTTGCTCACCAGCTATGATTTCCCTGGCGATGAGATTCCTATCGTTGCAGGTTCTGCGCTAAGAGCAGTTGAGGCACTGACTGCTAACGGCAAGCTCAAAGAAGGCGAAGATGAGTGGGTCGATAAAATCTACAAACTTATGGAACAAGTGGATGCCTATGTGCCAACGCCTGAGCGCGATATCGACAAGCCTTTCCTGATGGCGATTGAAGACGTGTTCTCTATCACTGGTCGCGGTACCGTTGCGACGGGTCGAATTGAACGTGGCAAAGTCAAGGTTCAAGATGACGTTGAAATCGTCGGCATTCGTGACACCCGTAAGAGTGTTGTGACTGGGATTGAAATGTTCAAAAAGTCTTTGGATGAAGGAATGGCTGGCGACAATGCTGGCATCCTGCTTCGAGGGATTCAGAAGGAAGATATTGAGCGTGGGATGGTGATTGCTAAGCCTGGTTCGATTAAGCCCCATACTGAGTTTGAATCTGAAGTCTACGTGCTAAAGAAGGAAGAAGGCGGACGTCACACTCCTTTCTTTCCTGGCTACCGTCCTCAGTTCTATGTGCGAACGACGGACGTAACTGGAACCATCAGCACCTTTACTGCCGATGACGGTAGTGAAGCTGAAATGATTATGCCGGGTGATCGCATCAAAATGACCGTTCAGCTCATCAACCCCATCGCGATTGAGCAAGGCATGCGCTTTGCAATTCGTGAAGGTGGTCGCACCATTGGTGCAGGCGTTGTGTCCAAGATTATCAAATAGTTAAGACAGGCTTCCTGTACAGCTAAGCGATATTGAACGGTGCTGCGAAGGAGTTCTAAGCTTATTCGCAGCACCTAAACCTGAACCTTGAAAATCAAAAGAGAATTGGTCATATGTCAACGTCAACTTTGCAGCAGCAGAAGATCCGAATCCGCCTGAAAGCCTTTGATCATCGCCTGCTGGATGCATCCTGCGAAAAGATTGTAGAAACCGCCAAGCGTACAGAAGCCACTCCCGTTGGCCCGATTCCTTTGCCGACTCGCCGCCGCATTTATTGCGTCCTGCGATCGCCTCACGTCGACAAGGATTCCCGAGAGCATTTTGAAACCCGTACCCATCGCCGCATTATCGACATTTACCAGCCTTCTCCTAAGACCATTGACGCACTAATGAAGCTGGATCTACCCGCTGGGGTTGATATTGAAGTAAAACTTTAGTCCCATTTAGTCTTAAATAGGATTTGTTTACTTAAACAACAGCTCAGAACCCTCAAAAGTTCTGAGCTGTTGTTTTTAGAATCCTGATGCATCAAAAATCTAAAGGCCAAGCATTTTTGCACCTTTGCCTCCCCCTGTCATCGAAAGATGGGCTAGAGTAAAGGAGAATACACCCCTACGGATTCAAAAATAGAGCTTCCAGCATGGCTTTTTCATCTTCTATCGCCGTTCGAGAACTGCCCATTTTTCCTCTGCCAGAGGTGGTTCTATTTCCAGGTCGTCCCCTGCCGCTTCACATTTTTGAATTTCGCTACCGAATCATGATGAATACGATTTTGGACAGCGATCGCCGTTTTGGGGTGCTGATGTGGGATCCGGTTCAAGGGAAAGCCACAAATATAGGATGTTGTGCGGAGATTATTAAATTTGAGCGGATGCCTGATGGTCGTCTAATGGTGGTTTGTCTAGGGCAACAGCGGTTTAGAGTATTAGATTACACCCGTGAAAAACCCTATCGGGTCGGATTGGTAGAGTGGATTGAAGATCTGCCGCAGCCGAAAGATTTACGATCTCTAGCGAGAGATGTGCAGCGTTTGCTGAACGATGTGGTGAAGCTCTCGGCGAAGTTAACAGACCAAGATATCAACTTGCCAGACGATGTGCCCAGTCTGCCCACGGAATTATCTTACTGGGTTGCCAGTAATTTTCATGGGGTTGCCTTAGAGCAGCAGGCGCTTTTAGAAATGCAGGATACCGCAGAGCGACTAGAGCGTGAGGTAGAAATTTTAACCTCTACACGCAATCATTTAGCCGCGCGTACCGTTCTCAAAGATACTTTAGGCGAATCAGAAGATAATTTGGAGGATTAAGGCTGCGCATTATTGACGGTTGATGCAATTTGAACGGTGCTGTAGCTACCCAAAATTTTGAGTCGTTCAGCATCATGGCTCAGTAGGCTAACCGCAGACTGCATTGTGTCTGTTTCTAACGCGGCTTCGGCATCAATAAAAAAGACATACTCCCCTAATGATCGCTTGGTCGGCCGTGACTCAATCCGACTCAGGTTAATATTGCGTGCTGCAAAGATCTGGAGCTGTGTGACCAATGCGCCCGGTGAATTTCGGGGTAGGCTAAATGCCAGCGAGGTATAAATCGGCGCATCCGCAATCTTAGGAATGTTGAGAGCAGACTGGGGCTGACTGACCACTAAAAAGCGGGTGCAGTTATCTGCGTAATCCTGAATGGATGTGACAAAAATGGGAAGTTCATAAAGGTGGGCTGCCCGCTCGGAGGCGATCGCCGCGATAGATTGATCTACCTCCACATATTTCAAAGCTTCGGCTGTGGAGTGGGTAGAAATGAGCTGAGCGTGGGGTAGGTTCTGATGCAGCCACTGCTGACATTGCCCTAACGCCTGAGGATGAGAGTAAACCGTTTGAATCGTGCTTAGTTCTGTCGCCTGAGCAATCAAAACATGGGCAATGGGCAACACAAGAGCCTGACGAATTTGGAGAGTATCTAGCTGCCAAAGGGTATCTAGAGTGGTCGTTACGCTGCCTTCAATAGAATTTTCAACAGGGACTACTGCGACTTCCGTTTGAGCCTGAGCGACCGCATGTAGGGTTTGGGCAATGCTAGGAAAGACAACTAGCGTCGGGGCTACCTGCTGCGTTTGGTTTGACCACCACTGGGCATAGGCTAAAGCGGCCTGTTCTGCGTAGGTACCTGCTGGCCCAAGATGAGCAATCGTAAAGGTCATGGGCGTATTTTGGCGCTATTTAGAAAAACTTGTCTTCTTCCCGAACATTTTGCCGGAGAAGGTTAGAATCAAAAGCATAGCTTATTAGTATGCCCATTTATGCGCGCAACTTTCACAGCCTCCCAATCTGTTTCAATCTTAGTGCCGACTGCCACCGTGCCCATTCAGCACTACCTTAGGCAGCCTCAACGATTGGTGCAGGCTTTGACAGAACCCAGTCAGATTGAGACGCTGAGTGAGCACTGCTATCGGCTCAAACTAAAGCCTCGACAGTTTTTGATGTTTAGTCTACAGCCTACGGTCGATATTCAGCTTCAGCCGAAGCCGGATGGCACTGTCTTTTTGACATCCAATGCCTGCGAGCTGCGCGGCATTGACTTTGTCAATCAGCGGTTTCGATTGGAATTAAAAGGGGTTTTATCTCCTCAACTGAAAGCAGGTCAAACCTATTTAGAGGGGCAAGCTGATCTTGAGGTTCAGGTCGATATTCCACCCATACTGTGGATGACACCCAAGACAATTTTAGAGGCGACGGGAAATGGCTTACTCAAAAGCATTTTAATGACCGTGAAGCAGCGCTTAGTGTATCAATTGGTTTTAGATTATCAACAGTGGGCTATTACTGAGGTTATTCCTGCCGTAGTGGTTCAGTCACTCTCCCTTCATTCATCCAGTATTTAGCGAGAATGTAGCCTAAGATGATGGCATCATAAAACCGCCTGATATTTTAGAAATATCAGGCGGTTTTATAGATTTATAGGATTAATGTCTAGGGTTTAGAGGAAGGAGATAAAGACGGAGATGATTGAACCTCTGGACTCGCAGACGCAGCTGGAGGGATTTCTTTGGGACTGCTGGCGCTAGAGGGCGCGACAGAAGAAGAGGGCGCATTGGGTACCGTAATATTGATATTAGGCTGCGGTGCCGTTGTCTGTGGAACAGGCACTGGTACTAGCTCTCGGGTTTTCTCTTCACGAATGATGGTTTGCTTTTCAGCGGGGGAAGCAGTCGGGCTAATCGTAGGAGTAATAACTGGAGCCGAATCATCACGGCGATTAAGGTATAAAAAGGTGCCAGCAAGTGCGGCAATAGCTAGCGCTATCAAAATACCTATCGTCATGCCGCTTAGGGCAGCAGTATCTTCACGTCTAGCATTTTCGTTTTGCTCAGCATATCTTTGTGCGTCAAGCCGCTCTTTATCTTTACCGTAAGACATTTTTGTAGTTTAAACTCCTCTGAACTGCAAATGGCAAAACCTGTTTTAGAAATCGACTACGTGGCCTTGGAAGGATTTCCTGGGGATTCTAGATCGCCTGGAACTTCAACATACATTTCAGGCTCAACAGCATAATTATTGGCTAAACCTTCTTTATCGACGGTAAAGCCTCCAGTCGTATCAATGCTGTCTTCGTCCGCTTGCTCGTCAGGAAGCTGTTTATAGTGTTCACCTTCTCGAGCCTTACGCGCTGCGGTTTCAGCCGGAACGATATGAAGATCGTAGGTATCCACAGCGGCAGAGGTTTCTGCGCTCTCGGTAGAGGTGTTTGTAGAATCTTGCATGGAGTTTTCCTTTTTATTTAAGAATTTCAAGTGACATTAATAAGTCACCTTTCAAACGGCTATTTCTGGACAAGAGCAGCTTGGCCTGCTTGAGGGGCGCGCAAATCTTGTAAAGAAAGTTTTGGCGTTTCGGTATAGACCGAGTTGAGCAGCAGATCAAGCACATCAGACTGTCGAGCGCTACTGATGGCCTGATGGGTAATCAGCTCACCTACATTCAGAATGACGTTATCTGTTTGATCTAGAATGACTCGCGTGACAGGTCTACCTAAGGCACCTTTGATCCGCTGATCTTCGATGGCTTCGGCACTACGGCCTTGGAGTTCATTGGCCGTTTCTTTGACTTGAACCCATAGGCTCTTAGCATTTGACTGAATCTGCTCACCTGTAGATTGGGTGGTTGCCTTAAGTTTTGACCCCGTTATGCTGGCGAGCTGCTGGGTGCGATCGCGGACGGCATCACTCTTAGAAAGACCAACGGCACTCAGGATAGCCTGCTCTTTGTGATAGGTTTTGGCACGGTCAATCACCATTTCGGTCACAATTTGACCTGGTGCAGCAATAATGAGTCCACTGTCTGTACGAACCACTTGCTGAACCCGTCTGCCCAGAGCCTGATCAATGCCTAGGGTGGCAACAGTGCTGCTGATGCGATCGCCCATTTTGTCTGTGAGGCTTCCGCCCGCCGCTCGATACACCAAATCTAAAACACCTAGAGATTCTGCACTCTCAAGAATATGAGGTGTGATCAGTTCACCCTTGAGCAATAAGACAGAACCGCCAGGGGCTTCAACAGATTCTTGAGCGATCTTACCCAGGGCAAAGGCTTTTTGTTCAGAAGGTTCGACAATGGCATTGGTGACTGACGCACTGGCGCTGCGTGCAAGTTCATCAACCTTTCGGCTGGTTGCATCCGCAGCAATTTGAGTTTTTTCAGTCGCAGCAGCCTTAAATTCTCCTAGCTTTTCACTCGCGACTTCAGAAGCAGCTTGGGCTTTTTCACTGGCAACGACTTTAAATTCCTGAAGCTTTTCGCCCGTTACTTCAGCAGCCAGTTGTGCCCTTTCAGTGGCAGTGACCTTAAGTTCTTGAAGTTTATCGCCTGTGACCTGCCCGAACTCTTGCAGCTTATCGCCTGTAGATTGAGCGGTGTCTTGAACCTTTGCGCTGGCGCTTTGAACTGCGCCCTTAATGCCGCCAACCTGCTCTTCCATGTAGTCAGCAGTTTGAGACGGAACAAAGGCGACGTCTTCTCCAATTTTGAGGGTTTGAATAGCAGGCACAAAAGAGCGACCAGAGTAGGCATCTGCAAATAGTCCACCAGAAACCTCATAGCCTTCGACGGATCCTGTTCGTTCATCAAAGTACAGGTCTACCATCGTTCCCAGATCACGACCATCTGTGGTCATGATGCGGGTACCTTTAAGAATATTATTATGCTTTAAAATTTGTTCAATGACCGTAATTTCATTGGCGCTCATGACGCAATCTTTGGAGGGCACAATAACGGCATCAGGCCCAATGGCTTTAACATCTTTCAGCAAAATCACCTTAGCGCTACTCAACCAGCCTCCTTCTTCCAGCAGAAGTCCTACAAGCTGATTGCTATTCTGGTCAAATACAAGGTCTTTGACTTTATCAAATCGCTCGCCCGTATCATAAGAAACCACGGGTTTGTCTAAAATGTCTCGTCCTTTCAACATGGCTTTCACTCTCTAAATGCACTTTAAAACATCAACGCTAGATCGAATATCAGAGATCGAATATCAGGGCACTTTGATAGGAGGGAAAACTGCCATAACAGATTTCTGGGACTGGCTCATCGTTTTTTGATTTTTACCCCAGCCTGGAATAAAATTTGTATAGCCAAGGTACTCAGCACTTCCAGCCGCAGCAGCAGCAATCGCAACCACCAAAACAACACTTGTTAGTAATCCACTATTTGACTGTTTTCCAACGAGCCTTGGCATGGCAATCTCCTAGACCAAAAATGTAATAAGTAGAGTGAAAAATACTATTCTCTAAGTTCGACTATGCTAAGAAAGCTCAAGGTCGGAACTCTAAGCTTCCTTAGCTCAGTTAAGATTCAGCTCAAATTAAGAGCAGAACTTTATGCGTTAACTAATTAATGATTTCTTTGGCTTTGTCTTTAATGTTCTCGACACTATTGCGTACTTCGGCTTCAGCCTGCTTCGCTTTTCCTTCCGCTTTGTCTTCGGGATTACCCGTTACTTCACCAACTGCTTCTTGAAGCTTACCTTCAATATTTTTGGCGGCAGCTCTAACCTTATCTTCAATGCTCATAACGTCTCCTGTATGAATGCAGTACATTCAAAAACTATCTTTTGAATGTACTCAATCTATCTTTTCTATTCTTAATAGGTATCTCCTAAATGATTCATTTACAGTTCCACACAAAGACATACTCAAAAGATTGCATCAGCAGGTTCTCTCCTTCTTTAGATAGATGAAGTTGAGCTTTAAGCCTTTGATGATCCTAAAAAAGGGGCTGAGTAATACTCAACCCCTTTTTACGGCAGCAAGACTAATTACGTCTACGCGTTAGGATCTCCGAGTCCCGGCGTTTCAGATTTTTCTACTTCAGGGATAAATTCAGGACGCGCTTTGTCTTCCCAACCTGCGGGGCGTTTGGAGTTATACCATGCCAGTGACCCAAGGCCGACGGCAGCCGCAAACCCCACCACGACGACAATGGGCAGCAGAACAGTCCCAAACTGAGTGCTTGTTTGTGAGGCTGCTTCTAGAGTTTCGACGCCTTGAACCATCCATAGATTTAGCATTAGATTTTCTCCTTAAAGGTGTTGAGAGTTATGTCGAAAAATGCTGGCTTGCTAGGCCAAAACTTTGGCTTTAGACCAAACGCCATTGTCATCTTCGTCATAGCGCTCATGAATAACAGCCCAGGCCGCTTGCTCTGCATGTAGCGCATCGTCTGATGTTTTCAGCGCTTCGTTGTACTGCTCAATAAAGACGGTCTGAGCGTCTGCTGAAAGGTGCGATCGCACTTCAGCGGATAGATCATCTGGGCTATTGCAGCGTCCTGCACAGGGGCGAGGCAATGCTGCATCACCGATATGAATTTCTTCGCCACCAGCGCTTTCTAGTAAAAGCTGATATTCTCCCGTGCGGTCAGCGGGTACCTCAACCATCACCACAAATTCTCCGGCCTGAAGTCGCGTTTGATAGATTGCAGCCTTCTCTTCTGGCATTCCTAATGCCGCTAGCGCAGACACTAGACCTGCCCCAGCACTGCCTGCGATCGCCCCACTCGCTGCCCCAATGAGCACGGCACCAATGGGACCTGCTGCCACAACTGGCCCAACAAACGGCACAAATAAAACGCCAACACCCGTAAGCAAACTCAAAAACGAGCCGAATAGAGAACCAAAGATAGCGCCATTGCGTAGACCGCCTAAAATGACATCTCTCTTAGTAATAAATCCAGAAATTCGAGTTTGGGACTGAAAGTTTTGACCCATCACTGAAACATGATCGCTGGGTATGCCTCGATCAAGTAGCCGCCGGATCACGCCGTCTACCTGCTTTTCCTCTTTAAAAACGGCTGAAATAGTTCTGTCTGCGGTATATTGCTCTGCCATCGTTACTGCTCTCTTCGCTAAATTTCAAAAGGTTTGATCCGGTCGCTGCCCTATACGCCAACCGCAGCTTTTTGACTTAGGCTAGGCGCACGACCGTCAGACTTTACTGCTTCCCCTTCAACAAAAGAGCGCAACATCCACGCCATTCCCTCATGTTGCTCCATGAGTCCAGTGAGAAAATCTGCGGTGCCATCATCTTTAAAGGTCTCGCTACATTGCGTAACGTGTTCGCGTAGATTGCGAATAATGGTTTCATGATCTTTGACTAAGCGAGACACCATTTCTGTTGCGTTAGGAATATCGCCAGAGTGCTCTTTGATAGACGCCAGATTCAAAAATCCCTCCATTGTGCCAACGGGATAACCGCCTAACATTCGAACCCGCTCAGCACAGGCGTCAATGGTTAACGTTAGGGTTTCGTATTGCTCTTCCCAAAGCTGATGAAGCGTCCGAAACTGAGGTCCAACCACATCCCAATGGTACTTTTTGGTTTTAACCAGAACCAGGTATAAGTCTGACAAATCCTGGTTCAGCAGGGTAATAACACCTTCTCGCTGCTGATCGTTTAAGCCAATATTAATGCTGTGCATTTGCGCTGCCCTCTAAATTCGGAGATAAAGCTGGACTACCCAACAGTTCACCAAATTCAGGGGCTAGCACACATCAATCAAAAGGATATATAAGCACTGCGTTCATCTCTGTCGGATGGCAGAAAGAAAAGTGTTAACGGTGGTTGAGGGGGTGGTTGAGGAGCACTTAGATCGTGAGTTAAATTAGAAAATCGCTTATCATTTGGATTGCTGAAATCTTTAGCATTCCCCCTAGAGCAAGGAGTATGCGCCCTGGAGTAATATGATCGAATTTGACCCCTACAAAACACTAGATGTTGGGACAAAAGCAACCCTTGCCCAAATCAAGCAGGCGTATCGGCAACTGGCAAAACAGTTCCACCCCGACAGCCAGCACGAATTGGCGCATCACGACAACATCACGCGGGTCAATGCCGCCTACGAACTTCTCAAAGATCCGCGCCGCCGTCAGGCTTACGATGACCTCCATTTCTACAGTAGAGCCGTTGGGAATGCAGGAACCGTCGATTCTGCTGTTAACCGCCATCAGCGCACTCAAGAAACCCAGGATATCTATCGTCAAGATCGCCAAAACCGTCGCAAGGCTGATTCCCATTTCCAGGAGTGGGTTTATCGGGTGTATACCCCCATCACCCGAGAACTCACCAAAATCGTGAAGCGGCTCCAGCCAGAAATTACCGCGCTGTCTGCCGATCCCTACGATGACACGCTCATGGATGGGTTTTTACAGTATCTAGAAGACTGTCAGTCCGTGGTCAGCAAAGCCCAAGAAGTCTTTCGTTCAATGCCCAACCCCGCTAGCGTGGCGGGGGTTGCAGCGCATCTTTACTACTGCCTCAATCACCTTGAGGATGGACTCACGGAATTCAATTGGTTTACCCAAAGCTATGAAGACAGCTATTTAGCCTCGGGCAAAGAAATGTTTCGTAAGTCTACAAGCCTGCGCCGCGAGGCACAGGCTGCGCTCAAAGATTTACAGGCTGCCCTGTAAGGGGCGATCAATATCTTTGCCTTACAAACGTAGACTACAAACGTAGACGTTTCGCCTCTGCTTAGCTCAAGATTGAGAAGTAGCGCAATAGCGTATTGTTTTTGTCACCGCTACGCTTCGCCCCACGAGTCTTTTGAGGGTTTTGGCTGCATGATGAACGGATTTGCATATTTTGTCATGCTGGGCTGGATTCCAGTGGTGCTGTTTCTGTTTAGTAGACTCCCGATCCAGCGCGCACTCATCATTAGTTTTTTGATCGCATGGCTATTTTTGCCCATGGGAGAAATTAAGTTCGCAGGTATTCCGGCCTACACCAAAATGTCGGCAACCTGTTATGGGGTGCTGCTGGCAACGTTTATTTTTGACTTTCAGCGTATTCGACAATTTCGCTTCCATTGGATCGACAGCCCAATGGTTATTTGGTGCCTGTGCCCAGGGCTTTCCTCCCTTGCTAATGGTTTAGGTTCCTATGATGCCCTTTCCGCAACCCTGACGCAAACTGTGACCTGGGGATTCCCCTATTTTTTGGGACGGCTTTATTTAGGTAACTTGAAAGGCTTGCAGCAGTTGGCGATCGCCATTGTGTGGGGTGGGTTAGTTTACATTCCGCTGTGCCTCATCGAAATTCGCCTGAGTCCTCAGCTTCACATGTGGCTCTACGGATTTTACCCCCAGTCTTTTGATCAGGCGTTCCGCTATGGCGGGTTTCGCCCCATTATCTTCATGCAGCATGGACTCATGGTGGGCACCTGGATGATGACCGCCACGCTGATTGCGTTTTGGCTTTGGCGCACCGGGTCACTACAGCCCCTGCTGCGGCAGTTTGCCGAGGGGGCACCCCCCAAGCTGACCGTTCAACGCGAGGGTCTATGGGGAGCCTCTTTTGCCGTTTTTTTAGGTCTGCTGATCACCTTTGTTTTAGTAAAGGCCACCGGAGCCTATTTTCTGCTGGTGGTGGGCATTGCCGTTATTTTAGGCATGCGCTGGTGGCAGACCTCTCTACCGCTATTGCTCGTTGTGGTTGCAACCTGTGGCTACCTCAGCTTTAACGCAGTGGGCGGCTTAACGCCCCAGGCGATCGCCCAAATTTCCACTGTTGCCAACCGTTTCACCAATGCAGATCGAGCAGGTTCGCTCATTTTTAGACTAGAGAATGAAGCCCAGCTTTCTGCCAAGGCTCGTCAGCAGCCCATCTTTGGGTGGGCTGGCTGGGGACGTTCTCGCATTTATGACGAAATGGGCAAAGATATTTCGATCACCGACAGCCTATGGATTATTACCTTCGGAAACTTTGGAGCCGTCGGTCTCGTGAGTTGGGTAACAGCACTTCTAGCGCCCGTACTCGGGTTCGCGCTGCTGCGGTACCCTGCGAATACCTGGCTGCACCCTCAGGTTTTGCCCGCCGCCGTCTTGGCCATTGGTCTGGTACTGTACGTCGTGGATTGTCTGATAAATGGGATGGTAAATCCCATCTATACTTTGATAGCAGGTGGGCTTGCGGGTCTGGTGGAGCGTCCAATGGTGCGTCCCTCTCAAAAAGAGAAGCTTCCAGATATCTTTCCGCTGTACGTGAATTCAGAAGACGGTAAGTCTAGTTTGTACTAGGCTGATCAGATTAAGCTGATAACGCCAGAGGAATGAGCCGACAGCAGAGATGACTGAGCACTCAGAATCTGCACGCAAAAGAAGATTGCTGTAACAAACGGATTAGAGTCAAGGGTATGGGGTTAATTCAGGCATCTCGTGGAACGCGGGATATTCTTCCCGATGAGGTGGTCTATTGGCAGCAGGTCGAAAAGATTGCCCGTGAACTACTGCATAACGCTGCCTATCGTGAACTACGGACGCCCATTTTTGAGCAAACCGATCTGTTTGAGCGCGGGATTGGGGAAGCCACGGACGTGGTAGGCAAAGAAATGTACAGCTTTTTAGATCGGGGCGATCGCTCCCTCACCCTTAGACCCGAGGGCACTGCCGGAGCCGTCCGCGCCTACATTGAGCACAAGCTCCACGCCCAAGGTGGCGTACAGCGCCTTTGGTACACAGGCCCCATGTTTCGCTATGAGCGCCCTCAGGCCGGTCGCCAGCGCCAGTTTCATCAGCTTGGGGTTGAGGTCATCGGCAGCGATGCCCCCAGAGCGGATGCAGAAGTGATTGGTCTGGCGGCAGATTTTTTAAATGCCGTGGGCATTCATAACTGGACGCTTAGCCTTAACTCTGTGGGCACAAAAGCAGACCGCCTACACTATCGAGCGGCGCTAGTCGCCTACTTACAGCCCTTTGCCGAAGAACTAGATGCAGATTCTAGAGATCGGCTCAACCGCAATCCCCTGCGGATTTTGGACAGTAAGGATACAAAAACGGCGGCGATCGCCAAAGGTGCCCCTAGCATCCTTGACTACCTGAGCGAATCTTCCCAGGCTCACTTTGAGCGAGTCAAAGCCCTGCTCCAGCGCCTGAACATCCCTTTTGTGATCAATCCCTGTCTGGTCCGAGGGTTAGACTACTACACCCATACCGCCTTTGAATTTCAGATTGATACCCTCGGCGCCCAAAGCACTGTTTGCGGCGGTGGACGCTACGACGGCCTTATTTCTGAACTCGGTGGCCCTGATACGCCCGCCGTGGGGTGGGCCATTGGGCTAGAGCGCTTGGTGCTGGTCATGCAGCAGCACCAGTCAGAACCGCTTCAGGCGGGGGTAGACATCTACTGCGCTGCGCGGGGTGCCGAAGCCGAAGCCCAATCATTAGAAATTGCCCAACGACTGCGGCAGGTAGGGCTTGCTGTTGAAATCGACCTCAGCGGCAGTGCCTTTGGCAAGCAGCTCAAGCGAGCAGACCGCAGCGGCGCAACCTTGAGCCTCATCTTAGGAGAAGAAGAGGCGCTCAACCACACCGTACAGCTCAAGTGGTTAACCTCTGGCGAACAGAGCACCCTGAGCCAATCTGAGCTATTTGATCAGGCTTCTTTGCTTCAGGAAAAAATTATGCTTTCTAAACCAGCCAAAAAGATATAAAGTACAACCAAGATTCAGCCGCGTTCTTACCCATACGGTCAATTAACGGCTAAATCAGAATCTAGCCTTCTATCTAGGCAAAAAGCGTGGCAATCAGAACGAAAGAAGGAGTATTGCTACTCATCACGTTCGGTTTAACACGTTCGATTTGCCCCTATGTTCAGTGTGTGAAGTGAGTACCGCAAATCATGACCCAGTGGCAGTTTCTAATTCAAAAAGAGGGTGACGAAGACTGGCTTCCCCTAGAGTCTCCGAACGTTGAGATTTTGGAAGGGCGCTACTATCTAATGGCGAAAGGCGATCGCCGCTCAACCCAGGTCGAGGTTCAAATTCGCCACGAGTACGAACTAGAGGGCGTTCCCCAAGACGTCACCCAGCGCAGACGGCAGCGAACCGATGCCGAAGGACTTTTAGAGCTATTTTCACTTACCTATCTACCCCCTGGCCTGTGGGAACTCCAGTGTCAGGTCGCTAAATCTCAAAATCCGGCAGAAAATACGCCGCCACAAAAGCTGTTTCTCCAGGTTCTGGCGCAAGATTTTGAGCTGTTGTCTGATTGGGACTGTCCCGAACCTGATTTTGACACCGTTTTCCCCTTAGAATCCTTAGCTACTATGGCTTTAGAACAGCCTTTAACAGCAGCTCCAGCTCAAGTATCTAGAGCAGCGGCTAAACCCACAACCGTGCGACTCCCTTCTATTCCCAAGGAGATTTCTCCTCTCCCGCTGCGCTTGTCTGATCCACTCTCTCTACCGCCCATCATTTACAGTGCTACGCATTCAGCAGATCCAGCGGCGATTCCCCAACTTCCAGCATTTTTGCCCAGCGGCAATCTATTAAGTGCTAATTTTCTGAGTCATGAGCTAAAGGCTTCCGTCTCTAGAGGCGTGACAAGTCAGCCCATACCTTTATTACATCGCGTGGTGCAAACCACAGATCGCCAAGAAGCCTATAAAGCGTTTGAGCCATTGGCACAACGCCAACGCTTTTTGAAAACGTTAAATACCTTAGCGCAAGATTCACTCCCTTCTGGCTTATTGGCCATAAAGTAGACAATCTGAGTTGGGTTAAATCCAACTCAGATTGTCTACTTTATGACTATGCCTTAAGCTTTTTTAAAGCTCTGAAAGCATAATGCGAAGTAACTGTTTCACCAACTACTTGTAAATATAAAAATGCGTTGAGGTTTCTGGTTTTGCTCAGCAGTAGGGCTTACAGACCCGCTCTCAACCACGAGGTGAAAATAAATTAAGCCGGAATTTGCTGCTAAAGGGCTGCTGCTTTGCAATTACCTTGAGAGAACGCTGAAGCCGATCGCTCAAAATCTCGAC
This sequence comes from Acaryochloridaceae cyanobacterium OTE_75_metabat_521, assembly GCA_031387975.1. Taxonomy (GTDB): domain Bacteria; phylum Cyanobacteriota; class Cyanobacteriia; order Thermosynechococcales; family Thermosynechococcaceae; genus JAAURS01. Next base: position 14,903 of record JANNDV010000083.1, read on the forward strand.
ATACTGCTTCATCTGAAGATCTTGCCCTTTGAGTGCCTGTCGATTTAACACATTAAGGTGGTCATAGGCAGTCTGAAGATAGGTTCGGCGTTCTGTCAGATCTTGAGTCGTTTGTGCCTGCATAACCGCTTCTAAAATCTGAGAAGTGGCTGTAAACGCTTCTTCAAACTGCTGGGCTTCGCGCTGACGGCGTTGGTGATCGGCTTTACTCATCCAGTTATGGAGCGTCCCTGCTGCCAGAAGCCCCGCCCCCACAACGGCGGTAATGCTGATCGCCCCTGTAATTGTATGGGCGGCGATCGCCACTTTAGAAGAACCCATTGCAGCGGCCTTTGCGCTCAGTGCTGTAATGCCAGCACCTGCCAATAGCCCCGTCACCGAACCAACCCCCACGGCAGTTCCCGTAATAAATAAATCGGCCTTCAATCCCGCCTGCTGTAGCTCTTGTTCTCTCAGAAAGTGGTGTTTGGCAAAGATATTGGCTAAAAACTCGTCTTTTTTAAGGGCGATCGCCCCATCAAATAGCTGCCCGCGAACCTTACGATACTGCCGCTCTGTGGTTAGTAACAAGTTGAGCTGATTGTCTCGTCGATCATCCAAGGGCTGCTTAAGAAACTGCATTGTCACAATGTCAATTGATTCCAGCACCGCATCTTTCATCGTGCGGCGTGGATCAGCCATCCAGGTGCGTAAGGTGAGAAGGCTTTCTTTGCTGGTATTGAGGGCATACATCAGCCAGCCCGTTTCTTCTTCTTCGCGGTACAAGGTGACGGTTTGGCGCAGATGTTTTTCAGATTTGCCCAGCCCATAGCGACATATTTCTAGGCGATCTTGCTTTGCGTCGGTTTGTCTGCGCCTATCTACCGCATTAGAAAGCAGCCCAGCACTTAACCCCACACCTGCCGCCATCGGCACAATATAGGGGGCTTCCTTTTGAAGGGCGTAGACCGTGGCGCTCATACCCACCACTCCAGCAAAAATCCAAGCTGCGCTATGCTGCCGCCAGCGATACACATGGGGCTGCTGGGCACGATACAGCGCAATATCGAGACGATCTTTGGCTGAGTTACGCTCTAGCTCAGCTTCAGTGGCTCGCTGCGCCAAGGCATTGACCAGTTGAATTTGCTGTGGGTCTACCATTCGTCCACGTTAAAAGGTCGCTCCTTTTATTATGCCCTGAAGCTTCGGTGGGCGGCTGACCACGGCTTATTTGAGCTGCGTTTAAGCTGACCCAACACTATCGCTGAGCTTGGGCTATCGCCGCGAGCCTTTCGCAAAACTCAACAGGTTCTGCCTCTGGCATAAAGCGATGAATCGGCACCAATCCAATGCGATCAAGCAGTAGCGGCAAAAGCTGATTACGATTCAGCACAGAAGCCAAAACAGACTGCTGCACATCGGCAACAGGCCAGTCAAACGCATTTGTCCAGCGGCGATCGCCGCTTTCTAAATCAGCAGAAGTTGATACCAAACTGTTTCCTTTGTCTGGTAGACCTGTAGAAACTTCAGATGCGTCAGCCCCTTCCTCAGGGAGGGGCAGCACGACAGAAAATTGTAAGCCTTCACCGCAATCTGGCTGTAAGGCTTGTACCCCAACCTTATCCACAACAGGTGCATCTATTGCCATCACAGTTTCTTTGCGCTGTGGCACATTGCTGCAAATCATGGTTTCAAACTCATGATTAAAGTGATAAATAGGCTGACCGCGACGGTGCCACAGCGCCAAAATCTGCTCAACACAGTAGATTTTGTAGCGACCCTGGTAGAGCGACTCAACCAGGGCGCAACGAACCCATTCTTGGGGATAAGTCTGCAACCATCGACTCAACAGTCTTGCTTTCGTCAGCGGCTGTGGGTATTGGTCTGGCTCTAAGCTGAAGTAGCTCAGTAGTGTAACAACAACGGAAGGGAAACTGAGGGATTGTGCGGTGGCGGTATCCATCATCAAAAAGATTTAAAGAGTGAGTGAGTGATTGCATCATGGTAGGTCTATGACCATACACTAACCCCCATACCATTGGTCTAAGTCTAGCGTAGGACTCATCTGTGAAAATGAGTGATCTACTTCGACCTTTTAGTGAATTGTCTAAAATTCACTTTAACAAATCGCATCTGTCATACTGAAGCTAATGTTACCGTAAACCAGATTTGAGCAGATTTTTGTGCTCTCAATGGCTTTGAAAGCTCGTTTCGCTGATTAAATTCTTGTCTAGTCAACACTGTTGGTTTCTTTATATTTATCAAATCTATATCTATATTCCATTAACGTCATGAAGCTGAGTCTATTGACCTTTCCGTGGCTGTCCATGAGCTGTATTGGACTTGCCTATGCTCTGCTAGGATGGCACCTTTCTTTTTTATCTATGTTTTGGCTGATAGATTGCTGGCTGATCACGGTCGTCATGATATTTTTGCTGATTTGGAGAGGGGGACTCGTGAGTCAATGGTTTCGGCTAGGGCCTACGGTCTTGGTCAGCATTTTTTTCATTAGCTTAACCCTCATGCTTGCCATTAACTATGCAGAGCCATTTGGATTGGCCTTAGTGTTGCTATTGAGTATTTTTTGGGGACGACTTGAGCTACAGTCCCGAGGGCTTCATCGGCGTTTTGTACTGGTCTGCCTCTTTTTTATGTCCGGCAGTGGACTTACCCTCGGATGGATTTTAGGCCGCGACCCAAGGGTTATAGAGATATTTCGACAAGGTGCGCAGCAGTCCCCGTGGCTATTGGGGTAGCCGCAGTGGCAACCGTTTAGACTGATCTAGCCATAATAAAAGCTGGATAAGCAGCATATGCCCACCCAGCTTTTAGTGTCATTAGATAGATTTGGCTAAACTTATCTAAACCCAACGGCAGCCTGCCATACAAAGGCCAGCAGCAGAAAGAAGACTGGAATAACGGGCAGTACATCAACCAAAGGGTCAAACACTGAGTAAGCTTCAGGCAATTTTGCCAAGAGCAGAGCGGCTTCCATGAATGAACTTTCCTTCCAACACAGAGTTCAAAATCACTAGAAATCTTAACATGGATTCTCATCTTCCCCTAAAGTCTTGAGGGGATCTGGGGGGGAGCTTAGCCAGTGTTCTGCTGTAACAGAGCCTTTTACAGACGGATACAAAATATTGTGAAGCGCTAGAGTGTTTTGGCTTTCTGAGAGTGGATGGGCTGAATAAATGGGGTCAATCGGTAAGATGACTGAGATCGCTAAGCGACACCCCCAAAAAACCTCAACTGCCCTCACGGTAGGTCTTCTGCAAGAACGTTTGAATAAGATGGGCGACTTCAGCCCCATACTCTTCATGGAGTCCTAAAGAGCCAGGATGGGACTCGATTTGCACAGCGGAAAGGGTTGAGATCGCCTCCATTTCGGCCTTAGATTTGGGTGGGCCATTTTCACTAGTAATCACCAAACACTTTGCTCGCAGTTGAGCAAAAAGCTGTAAAAAAGCGCCGCGATTGGTAACGGGGTCTAAACCCCCGGTTACAAAAGCCGCCGGGCCAAAACGCGCACCCTTTTGCTGAGTGGTGGCATATTTTTCTGCCATAAATTCTGGTGTGAGGTGCTCGGCCTCGGCAAAAACGTGACGGCTGTACATCCACTTCAAAAATTGGGGTCGCGTATTGAGGTAGTACAGAAATTGCCCGAGAAGGGGCGATCGCACCAGTTGTTCAACACCACTCGCCACCGCCTTGGATGCCCCCATGGTCGGCAGTGGCCCTCGCCACGTCGGCGCAACCAGAACAATACGAGAAATCTGCTTGGGTAGCTGCTGGGCGAGATGCAGGGCATACCCAGCCGCGTGACCAGCGGCAACCACCGTTAAGGGCTGGTCAAAGCAGGCGGTTACAAAATCTGGTAGAAAGGCTTCGTAGAGAACGGGGTTATAGGCGATCGCCACCTTGTCAGACTCGCCAAACCCTGGCCAATCCACACAGGTGACTTGATAGGCGGCATCTCCTAAAATCTGAGCAGCCGTTTCCCATTCTTTTCGGCTCGAAACGGTACTAAACGCAGGCAGCAACAGAATGGGTGCGCCCTCTCCACGGCGATCGTAGGCAATGGTGAGCGTCTGGTTTAACCACTGCCATTCATAGGTTTGGGAGCCGTTAGACGTAAGCACTGGCGTAGGCATGACCGCATCCTCTTGTTCAGAGTAAGATCCCATTTTAATCCTGGATCATGGGACTGAACCAATGCGCTTTAGTGCAGCGGACCTGCCAAAATCGTTTTGCAAATGCCGTCCATAATACTTGAACCATCTTCTTGCTTCAGGTCTTGGTACCATTGCTGCGTGTGAACAGGGTCTTTGCCGTGAGTGAGGTCTGAGCGCTTGCGCGCCCGCAGAATAATGTCAGCTGTTCGCGCTTTACGCAGGGCTTCGTACCGCTTGAGGGCATCTACAACCCCTAAGTTATTGGTCACGAGACAGTTGGCTAAAACAAACGCATCTTCGATCGCCTGGGCACCCCCTTGCCCCAAGTCTGGACAGGTGCTGTGGGCGGCATCTCCTAGGAGGGCAACGCGATCGCGTACTAGTACCTCTAGTGGCTCTACATCATGAATGGCAATGCGATTAATTTTGGCTGGGTCTAGCCGTTGGATCAGTCGCTGAACAGGTTCTGCCCATCCTTCAAAGTGTCTTGCTATCTCTTGCTGACGATTTTCGCCTGTATTTTCGGTACTGTCTGCCATCGGCACATCAAAAAAGTAGTAAAACCGACGCGCTCCATTGGGTCCCCCCACAGGCATCACAGAAGCACGCTTAAACTCGCCTACATGCATCACCCAGCTTGTCAGCGGCGCAAGGTCTTCGGTCGCATCCACGAGTCCATTCCAATTCACGTAGCCAGAATACCGACGCGGGATCGGCTTTTGCGCAACATACTGCCGAATGGTGGAATGGGTACCATCAGCTCCAATCACTAAATCTCCCGTGGCGATTCGCCCATCGGCAAAGCTCACCATCGCCCGATCTTGGGTCTGCTGAATATCCACACACTTTGCATCCAGAAAAACCTGGTCTGCGCCAAAGGTTTCGAGCAGCATCTGCTGAAGGTCTGTGCGCGCGACAGGGTAAGGCTGCTGACCCACCCGTTCAACTAAGGGAGCAAGGCTAAAGTCGGTGAGCTTTTCTCCGGTGTGGCTGCAATAGGCCATCCGCTCCATTTGCCCGCCCACCTTAGCAAGGGCAGCGCCCAGCCCCATGCGGTTCAGCACCTTTACGCCATTTGACCAGAGTGAAATTGCTGCCCCAGCCGCCCGCAGTTCACTGACGCGGTCATAAATTTCTACCTCATAGCCAGCCTGTTTTAGGGCAATGCCAGTGGCAAGTCCCCCCATCCCAGCGCCAATAATCACGATCTTTAGATTTTCCATTTCCTGTCCCTTTTGATAAAAAATGGCGGACTAAAAGAGACGTAAAATTCTGCCTTAATGGGTACCTTTATTCGGCACCTTCATTAGGCAAATGATTTTGATGCCAGTGTTGGGCAATCTCAACTCGACGGCACAGCCAGACGCGCTCATGCTGCTGCACATAGTCTAAAAATCGTGCCAGGGATGCCGCCCGTCCGGGTCTACCCACCAGCCTACAGTGCAGCCCTACGCTCATCATTTTGGGCGCGGTTTCCCCTTCGGCGTACAGCACATCAAAGGCATCTTTGAGATAGGCAAAAAACTGATCCCCAGAATTAAACCCTTGAGCCGTCGCAAAGCGCATGTCGTTGTTGTCGAGGGTATAGGGAATCACCAGATGGGGTTTGCCGTAGTCTCTCACCCAGTAAGGCAGGTCATCGGCATAGCTATCGGAGTCGTACAAAAATCCGCCTTCTTCTGCGACGAGCTGCCGCGTATGGGGGCTAGTGCGTCCGGTGTACCAGCCGAGGGGGCGATCGCCTGTGACTTGGGTATGGAGGGCGATCGCCTTTTCTAAATGCTCCCGTTCTGCCGCTGCATCAAAATACTTATAGTCAATCCAGCGATAGCCGTGACTGGCAATTTCCCAATTTGCCGCTTGCATTGCAGCCACGGCCTCGGGGTTTCGCGCCAGCGCCAAAGCAACGCCATAGACCGTCACAGGGATATTGCGCGACGTAAACAGCCGATGCAGCCGCCAGAAGCCTGCTCTGCTGCCGTACTCATAGCAAGACTCCATATTCATGTGCCGCAGCCCCCGAAGGGGAGCCGCGCCCACAATCTCAGACAAAAATGCCTCAGAGGCCTGATCCCCATGAAGAATACAGGTTTCACCGCCCTCTTCATAGTTGATCACAAACTGAACCGCAACGCGAGCCTGATGGGGCCACTGGGGGTTAGGCGGGTTGCGCCCATACCCCACCATGTCCCTTGGATAAGGTTCTGACATAGCTGTTGATGACTAAAAGAAAGAACTGGGACTCGCTTAATGCTAAACCGCCTTAATTTGTGGAATGTCTTAACGGATTGCGGCTGCTTTCTTGTAAGCAGCCCATCCTCCAAGGTGAGAAATATCAGGCCAGTCATGCGCCACAATCAGCGCGTGAGGATACAGCATCGCCGTTAACACTTCCCCGTCTTTTAGCGCCACATCCCCTGGATACATGTGAGGCGGCTCTGTCGAAACCAAATAGTCGTACTGCTCAGCAGTCAGCTCATAGACTTCGCCCGGAATACTAATGCCGCCAGCTTCAACCTCATAGATGGCAGGGTGCCAGCCATCCACCGCAGCATGGAGACGATACTTAGGCTGTGTAGCGGCCTCGCGCAAAAAGACGGCAGCCTGAAGATTTTGGTGATCGGGCTGTCCGCGCAGCGCAGAACCACAGATAAATACGCGCTTGTGAGAGGAAGGATGAATAGCCATAGACATTAGTGCATGGGTTAAACGTAAACAACTTAACGAAAATAAATTATTGCGCAAGGACAGAATCTTCTTCTGTCATCAGGGGTGCATCTGACAGATGGCTCATCTCTTGAATGACGCGCTCTTTCGCCGCAGCTAAGTGCCCCTGGATGGCTTGGGTCGCTGCTTCAACATTGCGCTGTGCCACCGCTTCATAAATTCGGCGATGCTCAACGCGAATATCTAGCACGTCAGGATTTTGCTGCATGGTCTGGATTCGCAGCAGCATCATTTTGTCGAAAACCTGATCGAGCAAAGCGCGTAACCACAGGTTGCCTGAACTTTCTGCCAAGAGCCGATGAAACCGATAGTCTAGGTCTAGAAGCTGAAAATTGGTCAACTGAGATGCTTTTTCTTCAGCCAGTTTTTCGGCTTGAGCCACCATCAGGCCAAGGCCATAAAATTGCTCTTCGGTAGCATTTTCACAGGCTTCTAAAATGGACTGTTGCTCAAGGGCGATGCGACAGTTATAAAGCTGAATGGCATCCGCTTGAGAGAAGGTTGCAACCCGTAAGACCCCATCCACATCAATCACAATCAAATCTTCGTTTTGGAGCTGCTGTAGCGCCTCTCGAATGGGCGTTCGACTCACCTGAAGGTTTTTGGCAAGATGGGTCTCAATCAAACGCTGCCCAGAAGGCAATTCCCCCGACAGTATGGCGGAGCGCAGCGCTTGGTAAGCCTGCTCTTGCAAAGATTGATTTCGTTGGAGCGATCGCAGGGATAAAGCCAAAATACAGACTCCTACTGTCTACAGGAGAAGCGCAAAGGATTGGATGAATTTTAGAGTGGGGCAAGCAGCTAAAACTTTTTATTGATCCAAAGTGCTTAAAACAAGTATACCGTATACAGAGTTTAGTCGCCGAGCCATTTCTCGAAGGCTTAATAATTTTACGGCACATGCTCCATTTTTTGCCGAGCTAGAGTAGGCTGTTAAAGCCATGACACCCCCTAACCCTGTGCGTTTGATATCTCAACTATGGCTCTTGAAGGATTACACGCTGTTCTATCGCAACTTAAGAAAACGCATTGGAAAGATCAGCAGTCTTTCGAGAAATTTGTGCGCCTATGGCCCGAAATTGTGGGTGCTGCCGTTGCCGCTCAAACGCGTCCGGTTAAGCTGAGCGACCAGGGGATTTTATCCGTCACGGTATCGAGTGGCGTATGGGCACAAAATTTGGCCTTTGAGCGGGTCAGGCTATTAAAAAAGGTTAATGCCACCTGGAATGGCGCAGTGAAAGATATTTACTTCTCAACCCGAGACTGGCACCGCAATCCCTCTGTGCGTCTGCGTCAGGGGTTAGAGTTAAAACTGATTTCTGGACCCGCGTTAAAAATACAAACCAGAAGACCGCAGCCAAAAGATGCTCGAGATGCGTTTTCGCGGTGGTCTTTAGCCGTGAAAAACCAGGCGAAAGGGAATGCTTCTTGCCCGTTATGCCAATGTCCTACTCCTCTTGAAGAACTCAAGCGCTGGAGTCACTGTTCTTTATGCCTGAGTCGTCCTCAGTCAAAGAATTAACCCAAACTTTAGCGGGTGTGCCCAAGAGGGTCGCCAATCTAAGGTTGTCCTAGAATTTGTGAAAACTGAGCGTGCATGAGCGCAATCTCGGGGCTGTGCTGGATGGCCTGAGCATAGCGATGCTGGGGGGTAGAGCCATCTTGAATTGGGGTGAGGAGTGTCTGTACTGCTGCCAAAAGCGCTTCGGCAGATTCGGCTTCGTCCGGCTTTTTTGCGTTGAGCTGTTCATCAATGCGAACGATCATCTGAGAGATGGGTCGCAGCCAATTAAACCATTCGTGCCCCAAGACAAGCTGAAAGTATTCACCTCGATTCGCAATGACGCCGTGTGCTTGCTCATAGGTGGTACGCTCGTGCTCCATCAGGGTCTTATGTAGTTTAAGCAGTAGGGGTCTAAGTTCGCGCAGGCGCTGCTGAGACTGCTGCTCGAGGTTTGGATCTGAAGGCATTGGCACAAAGGAGATGAGCGTTTGTAAAACAAGGTGTTTAAGGGAGTCTGTAAAGATGACCCACTGGGGAGATGAAACTCAGAAAGGACACTCCATCCCCCAGCGAGACACTTCAAGTATTTAGGACTGGGCGGTTTCTGTGGTAGCAGCCGCAGCAGTACGAGCCTGCTGTTGCTCTAGGGTGGCGATCGCCGCATTGAGGGCTGCTAAGCGGGTTTCTAGACCGTCTCGTGACATTTTGAGAAATTCTAGTTGGGCTTTGCGACAGTGTTGCTGCGTTGCAGCATCCATAAAACAAGAAAATGGAAACATAAAAATTATCCAGCTCTATGACCACGACTCTTCTATAGTATGCAAAGTTTTGTGTCGATGGTGTCGAGTTCTTGATCTTTAGGCGGTTTGATCCCCGATATTGACCCTCAACGAGGATGAGACTGATCGTTTTTCTGACTCTGTCAAGAACCCAAGATTAATCAAAGATTTCCGCGTTTTTGAGCCATAAGCATTTAGAATTGCCCCATAAAGGCTAACAATCTATCCATACAGGAGTTTGAATTATGAGTTGGTTAAAGCGCATTTTTGGACAGGAGAAACCCGCAGATCCTCAGGCTGCTGTGAGTGGAGCTGCTGCGGGCGGAGAAGAAATTGCGCCTGAACGCGTCGGACTAGACGGAGAATATGACGAGAGCGGCCTGGCAAAACGCGTTGCCCTGGCGTTTGATGAAAATTCTGAGCTGACCGATGAAGACGACCTTTGGGTTGCTCAAACAAGCGGCACAGTTGTTCTTAAAGGAACAGTTTCTAGCCAAGACGCACTCAACAAAATGATTGAGATTGCCAATGAAGTGAATGGGGCAACATCGGTCGATACGGCTCAAGTCACCGTTGCCTAAGAAGGCGTTCGTTAAGGCCCAATAAAATACCCCCTAGTGCTTTTGAGATGATGCACTAGGGGGTATTTTGTGTGGTTTATTCTGGGTTAAGAAACCCCAGCAAGTACAGGAGAAGGCTGCCCCTGAACCCGCTCAACCCGTGCGCCTAAGCCCCGCAGTTTGGCCTCGATGTTTTCGTAGCCGCGATCGAGATACTGAAGCCCTGAAATGGTGGTGAGACCTTCCGCTGCGAGTGCGGCAACAACCAGTGCTGCCGACGCTCTCAAGTCTGTGCCAGAAACGGGCGCACCGGATAAAAATGGAACGCCACGAATAACGGCATGATTACCCTTCACCTTAATGTGGGCACCCATGCGAATGAGTTCAGGGACGTGGCCTAGGCGGTTTTCAAAGACGGTTTCTGTAATCACGCTATTGCCTTCACATAGCGTTAGCAGAGACATAAATAGTGCCTGCATATCTGTCGGGAACCCAGGATATGGGAGGGTTTCGATGTCTGTTCCGCGATGCAGCATGCCTGGAACGATGCGAAGGGCGTTACGGTCTTCTTGCACGACACCCACGCCAATATCTTTGAGCTTGGCGATCGCCGCAAATAAATGCTCTGGCACCACGTTCGAGACCGTAATCTCAGACTGGGTAATGGCACCCGAAATCAAAAACGTTCCGGCTTCAATGCGATCAGGAATGATGGTGTAGTCAACGCCGTGCATTTTAGGTACGCCATCAATCACGATGGTATTGCTACCCGCACCAGAAATTTTTGCACCCATCGCGTTGCAGAAGTCAGCCAGGTCAATGACCTCCGGCTCTTGGGCTGCATTCTCAAGAATGGTTTGACCCTCGGCTAAGGCCGCAGCCATCATCAGCATTTCAGTTGCGCCAACGCTGGGATAGTCCATGTAAATGTGGGCACCTTTGAGGCGACGCGCAAAGGCATTCACAATGCCATGCTCAATGTAAACCTCTGCACCCATTTGCTGAAGCCCACGAACGTGTATCTCTACCGGACGAGCACCAATGGCGCAGCCCCCTGGTAGCGGCATTTTAGCAATCCCTGTCCGTGCAAGCAGAGGCCCTAGGGCAAAAAAGCTAGCGCGCAGTTGGCTAACCAGTTCGTAAGGGGCTTCTGTATTAGTAATATGGCTGGCATCAATGGTGAGGGCATCGGCATCGTGCTCAAGCTTGACCCCCAATGCCGATAAAATTTTACCCATGCTCTCAATATCAGCCAAGGCCGGAATATTACGGAGTTTAACGGCATCTGAGGCCAGTAAAGCCCCTGTCATCAGCACTAGCGCAGAATTTTTAGCCCCGCTGATAGAGACATTCCCTTTGAGAGAAGATCGACCCCAGATGTGGAGAACGGGTTTTTCTTCCTGGAGAGAGGTCGTATCATTCAGTAAGCTTTGAGAGAGAGTCATGGGTTTGTCCTCACACACCTAAGATTTGCCGAGAAAAGCAAACGATGGTCTAGATTCTACCTGAAAGAGTGAAATTTGCATCACTAAAATATTTTGATTCTTTAAGACAAGCGTAAATTGATCTATGACTTTTGCTAAAGTTCGTCGCCCCCGATTTCTTAAAACCCTCTCGCAGTCTGGGTTGTCAACACAGTTTATGGCTGTGGGAATTGTGCTAAGTGCGCTATACGTTTTTGCGGCGCTGTTCTCGCCATTGCTCCAGTCGATGGGGTTGCTCCAAAATCCGACGGAGTTTTTGAGCAACCCTATTAACGATCCACCTTCGCTAAGCCACTGGTTTGGCACGGATGTGCAGGGTTATGACGTATTTTCCCGAACGCTGTTTGGGTCTCAAGCAGCCCTCCAGGTGGTGGTGGTGGCAACGCTATTTAGCTTGGTCATTGGGGTGCCACTAGGGCTATTTAGCGGGTATTTAGGGGGTCGGCTAGACCGTACGCTGCTGTTTTTGATGGACACAATTTATACACTTCCAGGGCTGCTGCTGTCGGTGACGGTGGCGTTTGTGGTGGGGCGCGGGGTGCTGAATGCGGCGATCGCCCTGAGTGTGGCCTATGTGCCCCAGTATTACCGCGTGGTGCGCAACCATACCGTCAGCGTGAAGACCGAGCTGTTTATAGAAGCGGCACAGGCAACAGGGGCTTCTCCGTGGCGTGTGCTGACGCGATATTTACTGCTAAATGTTATTCAAAGTGTACCCGTACTCTTTACCCTAAATGCAGCGGACGCTATTTTGACGCTGGCTGGCCTTGGATTTTTGGGGCTAGGGCTACCGGAAGAGTTACCAGAGTGGGGGCATGACCTCCAGCGAGCGATGAGTGGTCTATCAACGGGCGGTGTTTGGTGGACAGCACTGTTTCCAGGGCTGGCGATGACGCTGTTGGTGGTGGGGCTGTCTTTGGTGGGGGAAGGGCTGAATGATCTCATTAATCCGCTGCTGCGGCGCAATAGCTGGCGGCAGTAGGCGAAGGCATAGGGTAAAGTCTCTATTCGGTAGATGCAAATAGAGCTATATGTGACTACAATGTAGTCACATTACGAAGTATCATGGCAGCAGTATGAGCATTAGCGTTCGAGGCCGTGTGGTGAAGATTGGTAATTCTCAGGGGATTCGCATTCCTAAAGCGTTACTAGAACAGAGTGGAATTGATTCTGATGTGGAAATTGAGGTTCAGCATCAGTCTTTGATTATCCGTTCTGCCCGAGGTGCAAGGAGGGGATGGAATGAGGCGTTCTCTGACATGTCTGCCCAGGGTGATGATGATTTGGCTGATACAGAACTCGCCACGGAATGGGAACAGACGGAATGGGAGTGGTAGTTCAGCGGTTTGATGTTTATCTTGTGAGTCTGGATCCGACGGTAGGCCGTGAAATTCAAAAAACCAGACCCTGCCTAGTGATTTCGCCGGATGAGATGAACCGGAGTATTAGTACGGTCATCATTGCGCCGATGACGACGAAAGGCAGATCGTATCCAACCAGGATTGACTGCAAGGTTGAGGGTAAAGAGGGGCAAATTATTTTGGATCAAATTCGGACAGTTGATAAAACCCGATTGGTTAAAAAATTGGGTCAAATTAGCGTTAGTGAACGGCAGGCAGTTCTCAATGCATTAGCTGAATTGTTTGCTGAATAAAGACAACGGCTTAGTTTAAGCACAGACGCTGGATGTGCAACGCACTCTTGGTGCATCACCGATCTGCAGCTAGGCGATCGCACTTCCGTTTTCCGGCTCTGGCTTAAAAATCGACTGTGTTAGAGGTTATGCCGCTTTTTGGGGGACATACAGGTGTTCTTGAAAGCCGATGAACACCTGGCTGATATCGTTGACGCTGCCTAGTTCTGTAATAGCATCGGCGATGGCGTGATATTTCAGCTCCAAGAGCTGGGGCAATTTGGAGCGATCAAGTTCTCCTACACCATCTTTGATGTATTGATTGAGTACAAAGTCTAGAAATTCCTGCTGCTTGCCTGTGTCTTGAGAGAAAATCAAGTTTTTATGGAGGGTGACTCTTTGTTGGCGGCTAATGGGTGTGGCAGCATAGGCAATATAAGCTAGCACGTCGTACAGATCGCTTTTTTCGGCGTCGATCAGGCGACTCATCTCAGCAAGCTGTTCGTCGCCATAACCTTTCTCCGCGAGTCCTGACAACAGGGCTTTGCGGGTATCTGGACGGCTCCAGAGCGATCGCAGTTCATCCTCATTTTTAAAAAGCTCTGGAATTTCGCCGAAGAGTCGCGTTACGAATTCGGCGGCGGTCATGGGTTTACCGTCTGGACTCCAGAAGCTGGTGGCGATTTGATATTGAATGATCCGGTCTTTGCCGTCTGCAAGTTTAATTTTGATGGTTTGAGGGCGGTGAACGGTTGTGGCTTCGCCATTGGTCGCTGGGTTAGAAGCATCGTAGATGCCCTTACCCTCTTGCGGCCTTGGCAGAATAACTGGGGTTGGTTCGGCAGGTTCGCCGTCCCATTCTGGGTCTTGGAAATGCTCGTAGGCTTTGACGAAGTCGTAAGTGGTGAAGTAGTCTTTGCCGTCAAAGAGGCGGGTGCCGCGTCCAATAATCTGTTTGAATTCGATCATGGTGTTGATGGGGCGCATGAGTACGATGTTGCGGACGTTTCGGGCATCGACTCCGGTGGAGAGCTTTTGGGAGGTGGTGAGAATGGTGGGGATATTTTTCTCGTTGTCTTGAAAGCTGCTGAGGTGCTGTTCGCCTAGTTTGCCATCGTCGGCGGTGACGCGGACGCAGTAGTTGGGTTCTGTGCTGATTTTGGTTTGGTTGATCAGGTTACGGACTGCGAGGGCGTGGGTTTGGCTGGCGCAAAATACCAGGGTCTTTTCGGTCTGGTTGATAGCTTCCATGAAGATCTGCACTCGGTAGCGTTCGCGTTCTTCAATTTCTATGATGCGGTTAAAGTCAGCTTGGGTGTAAATGCGCGTTTCGTCTACGGCTCCTTCGATGAGTTCGTCTTCTGCGCTGTAAATGTATTCGTCTAGGGTGGTTTCGATTTGCCGAACTTTGAAGGGGGTGAGGTAGCCGTCTTTGAGGGCGTAGGTGTAAACTGGGTCGCCGAAGTAGGTGCAGGTGTGTGTCGGCGTTGTTGGCGCGTTTGGGGGTGGCGGTGAGTCCTAGCTGTACGGCGGGGGCGAAGTGTTCTAGGATGCTGCGCCAGGTGCTTTCGTCGTTGGCTCCGCCGCGATGGCATTCGTCGATGATGATGAAGTCGAAGAAGTCTGGGGGATAGTCGCTGAAGTTGAAGGTGATGGGTTGGGTTGTGGCTATTGCCGTTGGCAACGCTTCGCGAACGACTTCGCTTTGACAGCGATCATCTTGTGCTGGTTGGGTTGTGGCTTCGACTTCGCTCAGCCACCGATCATTGTCTGTGGGTTGAATAATATCTCTTGTTGGTTGAGCGCGTTGCTCTAAATTTTGCTCAGGAGAGTGTATTGCTGGTTGAGCGAAGTCGAAACCAGCCCCCCGAACAGTCATAAAAGTCTGGAATATGGTGAAGAAGACGCTGCCGTTTTTGGGGACTCGGCCTTTTTTGCGGATTTCTTCGGGGTCGATGCGGACAAGGGCGTCGTCAGGGAAGGCGGAGAAAGCGTTGTAGGCTTGGTTGGCAAGGATGTTGCGATCGGCTAAAAACAAAATTCGGGGGCGACGTGTAGGTTGGCGGCTGAGGTTCCAGCGGCTTTTGAAGAGTTTCCAGGTGAGTTGGAAGGCGACGAAGGTTTTGCCTGTTCCGGTTGCCATGGTGAGCAAAATGCGGGTTTTGCCTTGAATGATGGCTTCTAGGACGTGTTTGATGGCGTTGTGTTGGTAGTAGCGGGCTTCCCAGGTGCCGCTGCGGTCTTCAAAGGGGATGGCGGCGAAGCGATCGCGCCATTCATTCTTTTTGCTAAAGGTGGCGTCCCACAGTTCGTCGGGGGTGGGGTATTGGTTGATGTAGGTTTCTGCTCCGGTGAGCATGTCGATTTGGTAGATGCCGATGCCGTTGGTGGAATAGGCAAAGCGGGTTTCTAGTTTTTCGGCGTATTTTTTGGCTTGGCCTACGCCTTGGGTATCGGGGAGTTCTCGTTTTTTGGCTTCGATGACGGCGAGCTTTTCGCCTTTGTAGACGAGGACGTAGTCTGCAATATCTGATTGGGCGCGTTTGCTGCTGCCGATAAGGCGACCTGGGGCGATGACTTCACGGCGGATGCGGCTGTCTGCGATGATGCCCCAGCCTGCGGTTTTGAGGGCGGGGTCGATGAGTTCGGCGCGGGTTTCGGCTTCGTTCATTCCCATTGCTGGAGTTCCTCTTCTGGTAGAGGCTCAAAAAAAGCGTTTCCGATTTCTCCAGTAAGTAAGCCTGGACTACGGGGCTGTTTGAGCTGCTGATATTCAGATATTTCTTGCTTTAGCTGGCGGATTGTCATGTTAAGACTATTTGTCCAGCCGACAATTTGCCGCGTGTGCATATTAGGGCTTTGAGGGTTGATTGTCGTCAATTCTTTCTCAAGCTCTCTCAGTTTAGTTTGGGTGATTCTGTACTGATGTTCGTTTTGGATCATGGTTCGTCTTTTGAGTATGGCAGGCGACGACGGGCTGCGATGATTGCTTCGTGCAGTTTGGCTTGTAGTAATTCTTTAGAGGGCAGCACGGTTAGGTATTCGGCGACGTGGATGCCGCTTTTATCGAGTTCTAGTAGTTCGATCTGTTCTTGTTTTTTGCCTGCACATAATATGATTCCCAAAGGTGGCTGTTCGTCGCTCTCTTGTTCGTATTTGGCGAGCCACCGTAGGTAAAGCTCCATTTGGCTTTTGTATTCGTGACGGAAGTTGCCGAGTTTTAGATCGATGGCGACGAGGCGTTTGAGTTTGCGGTTGTAGAACAGCAGGTCGATGTAAAAGTCGTCGTTGTCGATTTGTAGGCGTTTTTGACGGGCGATGAAGGTGAAGCCTGCCCCCATTTCTAGTAGGAACTTCTCGATGTCTCGCAGGATGGCATCTTCGATGTCTTTTTCAGATTCAGGATAATGGTCGCTCAAGCCGATAAAGTCAAGAGTAACGGGGGCTTTCAGTGATCGGTGAAGGGATGTTTGACGCTCTTGGGGATATAAGGAGTTAATTTCTGTGTTGATGGCAACAGCGGCGCGTTGTTTGGCAGCATCAATAAGCTGACGGATTTCGCTAAAGAGGGTTTGTCCTTCACCTTGAAGAGTGGGGGCAATCTGTAGATCGAGGGGGTCAGCTTCGTTCATGTTTCTATTCTTCGATTTGCTTTTAAGCACTTTTAAGCTTGTTTTGCAAGGGTTTTAGGCGAGGATGACTCTTTATATAGGTTTGCTTTTAAGCACTTTTAAGCCCAAAAAGGAAGGTAGCGGGCATAGCGAGTAGAGCTAGATGCAGAGTAGTCTGCCTTAATTAACCCTGCTTCCTTAGCAGCACTGATCACCTGAGAAACAAGGACGTTCTTTGACTCATCAAAGCCGAACCGCTCTCGTAGGGTCTGGTTAGACATGCGCTGATTGCTAACGTACAGCAAGCAGCAATGCTGGTAGCAGGCTCGAATTCGGTCTGATTTGCTCATATCTTCAAAATTCTGATGGGCAAATAAAAATGCTGTTGTGCGTGTCTCGCCAACTCGAAAATCTGGTGCGGGTAATTGAAACACTTCTGCTGCACCCACAACTTTGTCAATGCCGCTACCTTTTTCTTCGCAGATGCCGAAACGTCGCATTAGGTCGGCGAGTTGTTCGTTGCGAGAACGATATTCGTCAATAAAGCGTTCAACCTGAATCGGGGGTATGCCAGGGTTAGAAATCTCAATTCGATCACTGTACATCTCAATCATTACTGAAGCTCCCGTGGCCAGAAAATCTTGATGCACCAGAGCATTTGCAATAAGTTCTCTTAGAGCCTGTTTCGGGAACATCTTCATTTCTTCCCGCACAACTTCTTCAATGAAGCGGTTTTGCGGTGCTGCTGAGTAGACAAAATCTACCAATCCTTCAAAACCAACGGCATATCCCCGTTTGCCCGTCTTTTCGTCGCGGGTTTGCAGTTTATTGATGCCTTCGTAGATTACAACACGGGATGCTTTGCGACCCAATGCGGGAGAAAAGGCATCGAGTTTCTTTGCCAGAAGGATAGCCGCTAGGTTTGAGATTGTCCAACCTTGGGCCGTCTGTTGGATTAAATTTTGGCTTTGCAATCTTTCTAGGACAGCATCGCGATGGGTGGGATAAGGGATGTCTAAAAGCTCGAAGTAGCTCTGGGTATCGAGCAGGGCAATCACATCGTCAGGGCTTGCATCAGATCGCGCAGGTTGGGAAAACCAATCTTGCTGATCTTCGGCAAAAATGCGCTTGAGGACATCGGGTGTCATTGATACTAGATCTTCGCCCACTCTCATGAGGTATGCTCCATCAAAAGCTAATGGTTGACCTACAGGACGGGTGGGCACTTCAAAAACCAGTACTCTGCCATCAGGGTGCTGCAATTCTGTAGTCTCTACCCGAAATCCGAGTTTCTGCACAATGAGGGCTTTTATCTCGTTGAGAGCTGTCTGTGATGGAAAAGCTTGGGAACCTACAACCCGACGAGGGGGCTTATCGGTTACGCCTAAGACTATGTATCCACCGCATTCATTGGCTAAGGCCACACAATATTTCAGTAATTTGACTTTTTCGTACTGTTGCTTAGCTTCTTTAAATTCAAGCTGCTCTGTTTCAGCGGGAGCATTCAGCCATTGCTCAAGAGTTTCAAGGGTAATCATGCAGCAATTCCCTCCTCAGCAGTTTCGACCGTTTGGTTAGCGGTGTCTGCGGTGAGTTCGCCTGTGAAGGCTTTTTGGAGGATGGATTGTTTGAGTTCGTTGAGGGCGGCGAATTTTTGGCGGTAGATAGCTTCAAGACGTTGGGTTTCAGTTTTAAGGTCATCAAGTTGGTTAGTTATTTGATTTTGCTCATCTAAGGAGGGCATACCAATAATCTAAGTACAGGACAAAAAGCTTGAAAATATTGTGAGGATGGGGTTTCATCAGAATTACGAAGTCCATGAGAAACCCCATGAGTCAATATAGCGAATTAAGGAAAGCCCTCCAACCCCATCTGGGATGGAATAAAGCCAGAG
>JANNDV010000099.1:0-12184 GCA_031387975.1 Acaryochloridaceae cyanobacterium OTE_75_metabat_521
AGGGCGATCGCAACTTTCAAAAAGCCGACCTGAGTGGCGTAGACCTGAGTGGGCTAGACCTACGCGAAGCCGACTTTAGAGGAGCGGATCTCTACGGCACCCAATTTATGGATTCGCTGCTGTGCCAAGCAAACTTTAGCGAAGGGACTAACTTAGGCTACGCCAAGCTTAATGGAGCCGATTTGTCTGGAGCAAACTTAAGTGGCGCAAATCTGGAAGGGGCTAGTTTAGAGAGGGCGATCGCCCAAGGTGCCATCTACGACCAAAAGACCGTATTCCCAGTAGGTTTTGATATTGCAGCGGCAGGCGGCATCGCAGCGCAAGAGCTAGAACGCCAGAGCCGCATTGCCAGCGTCACCCAATTGAAAGCTCAAGCAGCCCAAAGCATAGCTTCCGCACCAGAACCCATTGCCGAACCCTCACAGATTTTCTCTACCGTTCAAACTACCCTAGGAAACACCACGCCTCCCGCTCCTGCCGTTAACCCTGATGATTCGGTATTGTTCCCTGCTACGAGTGTGACCGTTGCCCCAACGCCAGCAGCACCCGCCCCTAAAAACTCCAGCGCATCATCGTGTCTAGGTGTCTCGTTTGGCATATTTCTTGTTCTGGGGCTAGGCTTTACCGCTATAAGCTTAATCAAACCATTAACGCTCCTTCAGCCTCAGGCCAACCCTTTTGAAACCGTTCGGTATCCACAACCTGCCTGTGGTGACCCACTGCCCACGAACGTCAACGATTTTCCGGTTAATTTGTACCCAGTATTCGTCAATAATTCGCCCAGCACCCACTCAGCAGTCGTCGCAAATTTTTGTCGAGATGCTTTTGTAACCAAGCGCAAAGACTCCGGTATTCATTCCATTCAGGTTGCCTCTTTTAGTAGCCAGCAACGGGCGGCTCAATTTGCGCAGTTCATGATGCAAAAAGTAGGCAGCGGAGAGGTGGGCACCCCCACGCGGGTTTTCAAATGAGTTGATTAGACTTTGATTGGTTGCTAACCTGTATCAATGGATATTACTCAACTCAAAGCGCAGTATAAAGCCGGAGAGCGAAACTTTAGCGGCGCACAGCTCTCGGGCGTAAATTTGGTCTGGGTTGAGCTAACGGGGGTAAATTTTCAGGGGGCCGACCTTAGCCATGCCAACCTTAGCGGCGCTAACCTGAGTGAGTCTAACTTCAGTGGCGAAACCAACTTAACTTTTGCTGATTTAAGTCGAGCCGATTTCCGCAATACAAATCTAAAGGGCACTCGCCTAGAAGGGGCGAACCTAGAAGGTATCCAGCTTGAAGGGGCGGCTTATGACGAAACCACAAAATTTCCCCTGGGTTTTGACCCAATAAGGGCAGGGGCGATCTCCTCTGGCACCCTTCAGCCAGTCGCAGTAATTTCAGCACCAGCCCAGCCAGAGGTTGACCTAGAACAGTACGCAGCCGCCCATCATCCGCCAAAGTTAAGAGAAAGTAGGGTTGCTGATGGCGATCGCTCTTCTCAGCCAATCTCTCCCCAGCCTGTCTCTCCCACGCCTAACCTTGACCTTGCCAAAGAACTCCTTCAGAAAGTGCGCCGTGTCACCGATGCAGCCATTACCGACTGGCAAGAAACAAAGCCCACGAACTGGACTTCTGCGTCATCACCCCAACCGATTAGCGCTCAAGATGTCTTTAGCCCTAATACTTCTGGTCAAGGCAAGTCAGGGGTTGTGCCAGCCAGTATTAAAGGAAGCTGGAATTGGGGTGCGTTTTTGTTGCCCTGGTTTTGGTTTTTGCCCAATCGCCTATCGGGTGGGTTGTGGCTGTGGCTGTTAATGTGGATTCCTGGATGGGGTGGTTTGATTACGCTTGGGTTTGCGATCGCAATGGCAGCCAATGGCAATACCTGGGCTTGGCAAAGCCGCAAGTGGGACAGCGTTAAGGCATTTAAGAATCATCAGCGGGCCTGGGCGATCGCAGGAATTCTTTTCTGGGGGCTTCTGTTTGTGATTTCAGTCACATCATCCAAATAGCCCTGTGTTCAGCAATTTAGGTCTCTTGCTGGGGTAGCTTTTTGGACAAAATAAACCGCTGTTTTCCAGGTGGATAGTCTTCCATCGTTGCAAACACGCTAAAGCCCAGCTTTTCGTAAAAGGGCTTTGCCTGAAAACTGTAGGTGTCCAGCCAAACGGAGTGGCAACTGCGATCGCGTGCCACTGCCTCCACCTGCGTCATCAGCCGAGTGCCCCAACCTTGCCCCCGATATGCCTCAATGACCGCAAAACCGCCCACAAAGAGCCATCCCCAACGGCTGTCGCCCGTTGCACCGCCTACCATGTTGCCCTGGCTATCTCGCAGCACAATCAAAAACTTCTCAGCGTCAAAAGACACCCCGTGGGCAAGATTGTATTCCCGCAGAATGTCAAAAATTGAAAGCTGCTCTGCTTCCGTTGGTGTCTGAATGGTTTCGATGGATAACATGACGGTTGCCCTCAACGGCTAAGCTAAGCTTCGTTTGCCTGTTGCCAATAATTGTAGGCACTGTAGGCCATTGTGATCACCCCCGTCAAAATGGCAGACTCATCCGCTTCAAATTGAGGGTGGTGCAATGGGTGATTGACTTGACCTTTGCGCCCCACCCCTAACCGAAACATCGAGCCTGGCGCATGTTCTAAAAACAGAGCAAAGTCCTCAGCCCCTAAAGACGGCTCTGGCAAAACCGAGACGCACTCTACGCCCAGCGCCTGTTGAGCAGAGCGCTCTAAAAGCTGCGTCAGGCGCGGATCGTTATGCACTGAAGGCACTCCTCTTTTGTAATTGAGATGGTACCGCGCCCCGTAGGGCTTACAAATGCCTGCCACGATGTCTTCAATCCATTCCGGCAGACGCGCATGGGTTTCAGGATGCAGCGATCGCACGGTTCCCTTCATCACCACCTGATCGGCAATCACATTGGGTGCCCGCCCCCCTGAGATTTGACCGACGGTTAAGACCACAGGGCGCAATGGGTTGTGGGTGCGGCTAATGGCCTGTTGCAGCGTGGTAATCACCTGAGCGGCAATCCAGATCGCGTCGATCGCCTCATGGGGTCTAGCACCATGCCCTGACTCACCCATAATGGTTAGCTCTAGGTCATCGGCAGCGGCGGTTAAAGACCCGTAGCGCACCGCAATCGAACCTGCCGGAATAGAGGGAAACACATGCACTGAAAGAAACGCATTAATTCCCTCGATCGCGCCATCCGCAATCATCCAGCCTGCACCCTGAGCAATTTCCTCGGCGGGTTGGAATAAAAAGCGGACTGAGCCAGGTAACTGCGATCGCAGTTCCGCCAAAACCATCGCCGTCCCCAGCCCAACAGTGGTGTGAATATCGTGACCGCAGGCATGCATTATCCCAGCATTACGAGAGGCAAACGCTAAAGCCGTGCGCTCTTGAATCGGCAGCGCATCCATATCAGTACGGATTGCTAAATGGCGTGGGTCTGTTTCTTGCCCAGCCAGATCGCCAATCACGCCCGTTTTGCCAACGCCTTCACGCACCTTTAGCCCACAGGATGACAGAACTCCCGCCACATAAGCAGAGGTTTGGTACTCTTGTCCGCTCAGTTCAGGATGAAGGTGAAGGTGGCGACGAATTTCAATGAGTCGCGGGGCTAGATTTTCGGCCAGTTCCTGAATTTGAGACAGCATGAGGTCTAAAATTTAGCGAGAGAAAAATTGATAAAGTCTGGTTTAAGATCATGAATTTAATAGTTGACATCTCGCACGCCCTCACCCCAACCCTCTCCCTAGGGAGAGGGAGCAAGAGTCTTGATCCCCCTTCTCCCTAGGGAGAAGGGGTTAGGGGATGAGGGCGTGCAAGGTCTTTGACCAATTCTCTAATATTTAATTCACAATCCTAAGTATTGCTACCGTATTAACCTCAATATAAACGTTTTATTACGATGGAGCCTGACCCATCTCCTGCCTTTTCGCTCGTAATTCTAGGCTGCTTACCACCAAGAACCACATTCTCGTATCAATCACTACAGATATGGGCTGCCCCAAGGTCGTTAGTATACGAGCATCGGTCATTGGAGGCGGTAGCCCGTGCGGTTTGATAGCTACGATCCCGAAACACAAGGGTTTTACGACGAGCTGTTTATTGACAAAAATCAGCCCCGTCCAGAGGGACAAACCCTCGTAGACCGCATCCATGCGTTGCCACCCGGAGAGCTAATGCTGCGGCAAGCGGCAGCATCAGCCGCAATGTATAAACTGGGCGCAACCTTTAACGTCTATGGCGACGAAGACGCAGAAGACCGGATTTTCCCCTTTGACGTGATTCCGCGCATTGTGGCGGTGGATGAGTGGGAGTACCTAGAACGTGGCCTTAAACAGCGCATCCACGCCCTGAACCTTTTTCTAGACGATATCTATCACGATCAAAAAATTGTGACAGATGGGCATATCCCTTTGGCGCTCATTGAGTCGGCAAAGGGCTTTTTAAAACCCTGCGTGGGGCTAAACCCGCCAGGTGGGGTTTGGTGTCACATTACGGGCACAGATTTGGTGCGCGACAAAGCAGGGCAATGGTTTGTTTTAGAAGACAATATGCGCTGTCCTTCGGGCATTTCTTACGTACTCGAGAATCGGCGCGTGATGAAAAATACCTTCCCTCAGGTGTTTGCCAAAATGCAGATTCAGCCTGTCGATGAGTACCCTAGCCGTCTACTAGAAACGCTGCTGCATTTGGTGCCCTCTCAGGTCGAGCATCCTACGGTTGTGGTGCTCACTCCAGGGATCTACAACTCTGCCTATTTTGAGCATTCGTTTTTGGCGCAGCAGATGGGGATAGAGCTGGTCGAAGGCCAGGACTTAACCGTGGTGGATGACTATCTTCAGATGCGAACCACCAAGGGACTCCAGCGCGTTGACGTAATTTATCGGCGCATTGACGATGATTTTATTGACCCCAAGGTGTTTAGAGCCGACTCTATGCTAGGGGTGCCAGGGCTAATGGAGGTGTATGAGGCGGGACGAGTAGCGATCGCCAACGCCCCTGGTACAGGCATCGCGGACGATAAGGTGATTTATGCCTACGTCCCCAAGATGATTCAGTATTACCTGGGCGAAGAACCCATTCTGCCCAACGTGCCCACCTACCTCTGTTGGGAGGCAAAACAGCTCGCCTATGTGCTTGAAAATTTAGACAAACTCGTCGTTAAGTCTGCTAATGAAGCGGGTGGCTACGGGATGTTGATTGGGCCTCATGCCACTGAAGCAGAGCGCCAAGCGTTTGCAGTTAAAATCCAGGAAAATCCGCGCAACTATATTGCTCAGCCCACCCTGTGCCTATCGCGGGTGCCAACCATCTTGGGCGATCAAATCGAAGGGTGTCATGTCGATCTGCGTCCTTATATTCTCTACGGCAAAGAAATTTATGTTCATCCAGGTGGACTTACCCGCGTGGCCTTAAAAAAAGGATCCTTGGTCGTAAATTCTTCCCAAGGGGGAGGGAGTAAGGATACCTGGGTTTTATACTGAGAATGGTGGATTTAATAACCTACAACTTTGACCCTCACCCCCAACCCCTCTCCCAGAGCAGGAGAGGGGAGTAATAATCTTGTCCCCCTTCTCCCGCTCTGGGAGAAGGGGTTAGGGGATGAGGGAGTGTAAAGCGTATAGCATCTAAGGAATTCTTTAGGTTATTCAATTAACGAGGCTAAAGCCTTAAGGAACTTCGACGGATTCAAATGGATTCTAAGCACGTTGAACCCTACCAAAATTGCCCATGTTGAGCCGCGTTGCAAATTCAATCTACTGGCTAAATCGCTACATCGAACGGGCTGAAAACGTCGCTCGTTTTCTTGACGTAAACCTCAACCTGCTGCTGGATATGCCCTCTGGGATTGAGCAGCAGTGGAAGCCTTTAGTGGCGACGACAGGCGATCGCGATTTTTTTACCAAGCACTACGGCGAGGCCACGCCCGAAAATGTGGTTAAGTTTCTGGTCTTTGATCGCGCTTACCCTAACTCCATTCTGTCCTGCCTTCAAACGGCCCGAGAAAATGCGCGATCCGTCCGCGAAATCATTTCTTCTGAAATGTGGGAGCGCGTTAACGCCTTTCACATGATGGTGGCAGAAGCAAAACGCGAAGATCTTTCACTCTCGGCGCTCAATGCGCTGCTAACGGCGGTCAAAGAATCCAGCCACCTGTTCGCAGGGGTGATGGAGGCCACCATGTCCCATAACGAGGCGTGGAATTTTGGTCAGGTGGGGCGCTATCTAGAGCGGGCGGATAAAACCTCTCGGATCTTAGATGTCAAGTACTTCATTTTGCTGCCCTCTACTGAAGATGTTGGATCTTCCGTGGATGAGCTGGGCTGGATTGCCTTGCTGCGCTCTGCCAGCGCCTATGAGATGTACCGCAAAAGCAGCGTCCAGCATCGCATTACCCCCGCCGAAGTTGCCTCATTTTTAATTTTGGATGCAGAGTTTCCGCGCTCGATTCGGTTTTGCCTATTTGAAATGGAGCGATCGCTGCATCAAATTAGCGGTACGCCCATCGGCACTTGGCGGAACGCCGCTGAGCGAACCGTGGGCAAGGTTCGCTCAGAACTAGAGTTTGTAACCATCT
This sequence comes from Acaryochloridaceae cyanobacterium OTE_75_metabat_521, assembly GCA_031387975.1. Classification (GTDB taxonomy): domain Bacteria; phylum Cyanobacteriota; class Cyanobacteriia; order Thermosynechococcales; family Thermosynechococcaceae; genus JAAURS01. The sequence goes on from JANNDV010000099.1 coordinate 6,593, forward strand.
CTGAGATTGTCTCTGACGGGATGCACGAATTTTTAGATCGGGTGCAGCAGCAGCTCAATGCGATCGACCAAGATATCTTTAAAACCTTCTTCTCTAGAGAACCCGTTGCGGCACCTGTGGCGGCATCAGCAGCCGTCAAGGGTTTATCCCAATCACAGCGGCAGTGAACGCCCGATGAAGTCCCCCTTATGAAGTACGCCATTACCCACAGCTCAACCTACACCTACGACGGTTCGGTGTTTCTGAACCCTCACGTTCTGCGGCTTCAGCCTCGTAGCGACGGGTTTCAGCGGCTGATGCAATATGAACTCAAGGTCACGCCAGCTCCTCAAGGGCAAAACAGCGTTTTAGATGTTGAGGGCAACCTGCTGACGCGCTGCTGGTGGGGAGATGTGTCCATCCAGACACTTCAGGTGGTGGCAACATCCGAGGTTGAAACCCTCTGCGATAACCCCTTTAACTACTTGCTTGAATCGTGGGCAACGCGGCTTCCCTTTGACTACCCCACGGCACTCTCAGAACATCTTCAGCCCTATCTCACCCCCACACATCTAGGGAGCCTTGCTTCAGACCCTGCGGCGACCCATCTCGCCCAAGAGATTGCCCACAGCGTTAATTGGAACCCCATCCATTTCTTAGGGGAGTTAAACCAGCGCATTTACAGAAGAATGCGCTATCAGGTGCGAGAAGAAGGCGACCCGCAGCCCCCCAGCATTACCTGGATGCAGCAAAGCGGAACGTGCCGAGACTTTGTGGTGCTGTTTATGGCAGCCTGCCGCGCAGTCGGTCTTGCCGCTCGTTTTGTCAGCGGCTACGAAGAAGGCGACCCCGCCTATGAACAAATGCTGCATGCCTGGGCGGAGGTGTACTTGCCTGGTGCAGGCTGGCGGGGCTATGACCCGACAATGGGTTTAGTGGTGAGCGATCGCCATATTGCAATTGCCGCCAGTGAGTGGCCTCGCTACGCTGCCCCCATTACCGGAACCCATCGTGGCGGCAATGGAACTGCCGTTGCCACTCTTGAAGGAAAGGTCTTGGTTCGCAAACAAGACTTTCAAACCCATTAGCCTGACCATTAATCTACCTATATTTGTAGTGCAGCGCGGCTCGAACTGTCGTACACTCTCGGAGAAGGAAATTCATCTCTCTACCGAAGACATGCAGGCTGTCAAGCACAATAAATACGTTGAATGGATTGACGGGGTACTGCTGTTCGCGGCATTTATTCTGATCACCTACGGGTTAGAAAAATACGGTCTGTTTGAACCCCATGAGGGTCATTTTGCAGGCGTTGCACGGGAGATGATTCTGCAAGGGGATTGGATTACGCCAACCCTCAACGGCGCACCCTACCTCAATAAGCCGCCTTTGCTGTATTGGCTCATTGCCACCAGTTTTAAGCTATTTGGGTTTCAGGAATTTGCGGCGCGTTTCCCCATTGCCCTGGCAGGATGGCTGGGCGTGGTGGTGGCCTGGCTATGGAGCCGCCAGCTCTGGGGTGTGATTGCGAGTCGTGCAACCGTTGTGCTGCTGAGTACAGGGGTAGGCTGGTTTATTTTTGCCCATCAGCTCCTGATTGATGAACTGTTAGGCACGCTGCTGTTAGCCATGATGTACTGTCTGTGGCGGTTGACGGTACAGCCTAAAGCCCATGGCTTTTTTGTGGCAGCTTACCTATTGCTGGGGCTGGCGGTGTTGGCAAAGGGGATTTTAGCGCTGGCGTTTTGGGTGGTGGGCTGTGGGGCGATCGCCCTTACCACTCGTCACTGGCAAACCCTGAAAATATTTCGGCCTCTACTGGGGATTGCAATAGTGGCAGCAGTGGTGGTGCCTTGGTGTATTGCAGTTGAGCAAGACAATCCTGGCTTTCTACAATATTTTTTGCTCAACGAAAATTTTAAGCGCGTTTTGGATGCGCGATGGCCCCCAGACTACAGCATCTCCAAAATTAGCCCGTGGGGATACGTGGGGGTAAGCGCCGTTTGGTGTTTACCGTGGACATTTTTGCTGCCGCCAACCCTCAAAGGCGCATGGGAAGACTGGCGGCATGGATTTACAGCCGCTGCGACCCCTCAAGACCGTCACCGCAGCGATGCCCTCACGCTGCTGGGGGTGCTGGCAGTTTTACCCCTTGTGATGTTTTTGCCCCTTTCTTCTCGGCTGTACTACTACTCCATTCCTGCCGTTCCACCCTTGGCGATGATGACCGGGTATTGGTGGTCAATGGCATGGCATGGCAAGGCAGAGCGATCGCGCGTCTACATTGGCTGGATTATGACGGGTCTAGGGGCTGCCCTTATGACGGGGCTGCTCTGGCTACCTCAGGAAGTCATTGAGTTATTTCCCGAACTATCCCAAACCAAAGGGGTAAAGACCATCGTAACGGTTCAAATTGTTGGTCTTAGCGTTGGATTTATCGGGAGCGGCGCGTTTTTGTTGCGGAGGCAATTGGCGATCGCCCTCGTCTTGCTGTGGTTTGGCTTTGGCACCACCTGGGCAACTGTCATTCAGGGGTTTAAGACCGTTCAAGATTTCCGCTCTTCTAAAACGCTCATTTTAGAAGCAAAAGCCCATCTCCAGACCTCTCCACTGTGGATTTTTGAAGGATCGCGGGAATTGGGGGTGGCAGGATCAATGAGTTTTTACCTCAACCCCAGCGGACTACCAGGGTTTAAGAGCCTAAAATCGGCGGATTCAATACTGAGTGGATTTGAATCAGTCTTATTGATTGGGTCGATGGATGGTCAATCTTTGGCGATTCCCTCTCAGCCAGACAAAGCCATTTCGGCGGATTGGGCTATTACACCCATTGGAATCCTTTATCAAACCGTAGCAGTCTTAACCGATGGGGGAGCAAACCGTCTGCCCCCTTCCTTTCCAGGCAAACCCTCAGCGACCCTCATTACTAAAATCCAAATGCAGCAATTCTGGAACAGTAATCGCCCTGTGGTTTTTGTAACAGATTTTTTGCGTTCTTCTAATAACCCTAATGACCCACCAACCCTTAATTTGCCAAAGGCTGTAGGCAAACCACTTCTTGAAATTGGGCCACGGAAGCTCTACGGAAATGCAGCAGCTCAGGCACTTTGGTCTAAAGAAGGAGCATCTCATTCACCCCAAACCGGAATGTAAACTGTTTCAACGCGTAAAATGGGCTTGTATGGTGGTTATTACCTTTGCCTACCACTGCACCGCACTCAAGGGAGCTAGCCATGATCGTTACGACAAAAACGCTCTACGATACAGACTTCAATCAATGGCTTGAAGATCAGGTGCAGTTATTGCGCGATCGCACTTTCAACAACCTAGACATCGAAAACCTGATCGAGGAGATTGAGTCTTTGGGTAAATCCGACAAGCGCCAGCTCAAGAGTCGTCTAGAAGTGTTGCTCCACCATTTGCTGAAGTGGCAGTACCAGCCCACTCAACGTACCGGATCGTGGAAAGGCACCATTGCAGAACAACGCAGACGCATCCGAGATTTACTCTTAGATAGTCCTAGCCTTAAATCCTATGTTGAGACAGTTTCAGATGCCTGCTATGCCGATGCTCGTGAACAAGCATCCTTAGAAACGGGGATGGCTTTAGACTATTTTCCTGCTGACTGTCCCTATGGGATTGCAGATGCTTTAAACCCAGATTTTTGGCCAGAAACTTAAGGATTCGAGCATTTGCTCAAAAACTTTGGTTAAAGTAAGACAAGACGCGAAGATTCGTCGGTGTTGAGGAGTAGCTTAAGATGACGGTTCCAACAGAAATTAAGACGGGCGTTCCCGAAAGTCTGCCAGGTCAAGTAAAGTATGTCCCCCAAAATCATCGGCGCATTCTGCTGATTTTTCCCCGCTACAGTAAATCTTTCGGGACGTTTCACTATTCTTATAAGCTCACGGGCGGACGGGTCAAGGCGTTCATGCCGCCACAAGGACTGCTGTTGGTCGCGTCTTATTTCCCTAAACAGTGGGATGTGCGTCTGATTGACGAAAACGCCCACCCTGCCACTGAAGCCGACTATCGCTGGGCGGATGTGGTGATTACCAGCGGTATGCACATTCAGCGCCCCCAAATTAACGAAATTAATGCGATCGCCCATCGTTACGGCAAATTGACGGTCGTGGGTGGACCATCGGTTTCCGGCTGTCCAGAATATTATCCAGACTTCGATATTCTGCGAATGGGCGAACTGGGTGACGCGGATGAAAAGCTAATTGAGTATCTCGATAACTCCATTGAGCGCCCAGCCCAACAGCTTTGCCTCGAAACCCTAGAGCGGCTGCCGTTGAGCGAGTTCCCCACCCCCGCCTATCACCACATCAACCTGAATCAGTACCTGCTCGGAAGCGTCCAGTTTTCCAGCGGCTGCCCTTTCAACTGCGAGTTTTGCGACATCCCTACCCTGTATGGACACAACCCGCGCCTCAAGACTCCACAGCAAATTCTGGATGAACTCGATGCCATGCTGGAGTCGGGCAATCCAGGGCTGGTCTATTTTGTGGACGACAACTTTATCGGCAACCGTCGCGCCGTCACCGACTTTTTGCCCAAGCTGATTGAGTGGCAAAAAGAGCGAGGCTATCCGCTTCAGTTTGCCTGTGAGGCCACCCTCAATATTGCCCAAAGCCCCAAGTTGCTGGAGCTAATGCGCGAAGCCTACTTCACCACGGTGTTCTGCGGTATTGAAACACCAGAGACTGAGGCACTCCACGCCATTTCTAAAGATCAAAACCTGAGTATGCCGATTTTGGATGCGGTAAAGCAGCTCAATAAGTACGGCATGGAAGTGGTGTCGGGCATCATTATTGGGTTTGATACCGATACAGCAGAAACGGGCGATCGCATTTTAGAGTTCATCAAAGCCTCTAATATTTCTGTGCTGACCATTAACTTGCTGTATGCCTTACCTAAGACGGCGTTGTGGGCGCGGCTTGAGAAAGAAGATCGGCTGCTGTTTGACGAAGACCCCACCCGTGAATCTAACGTCAAGTTTTTGATGCCCTACGACGAAGTGCTGGCAATGTGGCGACGGGTGATTACCACCGCCTACGAGCCTGAGTTTTTGTACGAGCGCTATCAGTACCAGGTGAACTATACCTACGCCAATCGCATTGTGGCTCCTAATAGCCCTGCCCGTGTGAACTGGCCGAATATCAAAAAGGCGCTGATTATGATGAGCAATATTTTGGTTCGGATGGGTGTGTTTAGCAGCTACCGCAAGACGTTCTGGAAACTGGCGGGGCCTGCACTGAAGGCTGGCAAAATTGAGGATGTGATTGGGACGGGCTGGGCGAGCTATCACCTGATTGAGTTTGCCAAGGAGTGTGCCACAGGCCAAGAATCGGCTTCGTTCTACTCGCAAAAGGTGCTAGAGCCAGAGCGGGAGACGGTAGGGGTTTAGCTTACTTTTATGATTAGCTTTAGCCAAATTCAAGTTTTTAGCCAACAAATAGCCGAAAAATTTCAGCCAGAGCGAATCATCCTGTTTGGTTCCTATGCCTACGGTCAAGCAACGGAAGACTCTGATGTCGATTTATTGGTGATTTTGCCTTTTGAAGAGATGCCAGTCCAAAAGGCGATCGCCATTCGTCAACAAGTCAG
>JANNDV010000128.1:0-9122 GCA_031387975.1 Acaryochloridaceae cyanobacterium OTE_75_metabat_521
GCGATGGCTCATGTTGAAACCCAAATTCAACGGCTCACCAATTCAACACGGGAAGGACTTCCTAATCTCGGAAAATGGTTTGTGGATATTTCGTATAGTCCAGAGGGATGATGGAACGATTTATTATTTGGAAGTCCCTTAGTCATAGGGCAGGTTTTGCCAAAGACAAGGATCGTGGATTAAATAAAACCCAGAATTGCTTAGAGTCCATACGCCTTGCACTCCCTCATCCCCTTTCTCATAGCCAAAGGCTTTACCCCTTGTATCTTAAGACCAGAGAGATAGACCGTCATCCCTTAGATGCCAGACATCGTGGAGAAGCTAGGGTCATCTCTCTGATGAAAAGGTTAAAACTCGAATCATCGGTTGGGACATAGATCCCGAATGACGCAAGGCCGAGTTATACCCCTCCTCTGAGTCGTGAACAGGAATTTTAGGATGCAGGATATAGAACAGTGGGTCGGGATTGATGTGTGTAAGCGTTGGCTAGACGTACATCTGCGCCCAGAGAATAAAAGCTTTCGCGTGAGCAACGATGTTGATGGCATTCATGAAATATTGACACATCTGAATCTGGGTGTAGGCGTGGGTCGCATTATTTTAGAATCCACTGGAGGCTATGAACGTCAAGCGGCATTAGCATTATCCAAGTTGGGCTACCCTGTGGTGGTGATTAATGCAAGGCAAGGGCGAAACTTTGCTAAAGCAGCCAATCAACTGGCAAAGACAGATAGGGTAGACGCGGCGATATTAGCTTGGTTTGGAGAAGCAATGAAACCGCCGATCCGCTCATTTGCCAGTGATGCCCAAGCCGAAATTCAGAGTTTAGTCACCCGTCGCCGTCAACTCGTTGAAATGCTCACGGCTGAACAAAATCGCTTATCAGGATTACGCGGCACCGCCCAGCAGGATGTGGAAGCGCATCTAGCGTGGCTACGCGAACGGATTAAGCAAATTGATGAGCAGCTCAATACCCAGATTCAGGAGTGTCAGAGCTGGAGCGAAAAACAGACTCGACTCAAAAGTGTGCCAGGGGTTGGCAATGTCGTTGCTGCGACATTATTGGCGCTGTTGCCAGAATTAGGAGAACTGTCCACGCAAAAGATTAGTACCCTCGTTGGGGTGGCTCCGCTCAATCGTGATAGTGGACAGATGCAGGGTAAACGCACGATCTATGGCGGTCGGGCTGCTGTTCGCCAGATGCTGTACATGGCAACGCTAGTGGCGGTTAGACATAATCCAGTCATTAAAGCTTTTTATGACCGCCTGTGCCAGCGAGGGAAGGTTAAGAAGGTGGCGTTAGTGGCCTGCATGCACAAGCTATTAACCATTCTCAATGCCATGATTAAAAATGGCACAGACTGGCAGCCCCTTCAGCTTTGTGATCCGCAATTGACATGATTTGCTTGACTTTCAAGATAATCGCTTCTCACACAAGGGGAGAAGGGGAACAAGAGCAAGTCTAGGGGTTCTGGCTCCCCTCTCCCAGAGCGGGAGAGGGGTTGGGGGTGAGGGTCTTAAAGTTCTGTCAGTCAACCAGGCACTGGATTCTTTCTGATTTAATCAAAAGAGAAAAGTTGGATTCAAAAAAATTCTCTAGCTCAATACTTTGATAGCATTTTTTTCTGAGCCAGAGAGCGAATAAACCACGCCAGACTTCCCAAAAAGATGACTCCGATTATTCCAGATAAAGGATTTTGATTAAATCCCGTGATCCACTCTGGAACTCGGTGGGTATAAACTCTAATATTGCCAACCTTGAGCACATAGTACCCCCACACTAACCCAGCATGGAGTCCAATCGGAAAACCTAAGCGACCCTGACCTGCTCTTCTTGCCCAGATCAGCAGCATTCCCAGTAAGACCAATCCTGGAAACTGCGGAATATGCCGCAGAATTCCTTTAAAAGATTCAATAAAATGAAGAGCCGAAAATAAGATTGAAGTCGCCCAAAAGGCTACGTTTGAGCCATAGTCTCGCTGAAGTTCATTGAGTATCCAACCTCGGAAAAACAGTTCTTCCGCAAAGCTAACAATGAGGGCAACCAAAAGCCCTTCTGACAAGACTTTTAAGAAGTTAGAAGATGGAGGCTGTAGCGTTACCCAGCCGAGGAAAGCCTGTGTAATGAAAAGGGTGAATAGGCTAATTAAGCCAATTCCTAAACCCACGAGAAGTTCAACCCCAATTCTGCGAGAAAGCTCTAGCCCATACTGTTTTAAGGGCTTCGTTTGACCATAGACCCATCGCCCCCATGCCGCTAATAGCACTATAAATTCAGCGTAAATTAAAAACAGCATCAAAATATTAGCGCGTTGGTTAGCCTCTGCTGAATTTTTGATCCATAGGCTAACAAGCCAATGAATCGGCGGCTCTAAGATAAACCATGAAAAAATTAAAATAGTTGAAAATATAAAAATGCGAATCGGTGGCGGATACAAAGAAATCTTTGAGATGTTTAATTTCAAATTCATGGTTTATTTATCTAAAAATACACGGAAATAAACTGAGATTATCCATTATCCGTTCATTCATAGAAAGAACGATATTCAGAAAACTCACTTTGACTCAATCATTTGAACCAAGCGAGCTAATATAAAGTACAGCAAAATCAGCTAAAGATACCCTGATATCAAGAAATCTTTCCCAATAGATTCCACCGCAATTCTTTCTAGATGAAAAGCATCTGTCATCTGCGTTAAGCCTAAATCTCCGACGGGAGAAGGTGCCGCTTGTCCGCCAATCAGCTTAGGCGCAATAAAGGCCAGCACCTTCTGAATGCAGCCCTGGGCGATCGCCTGTGCCGAGAGCGTCCCTCCACATTCCCAGAGCACCGTTGAGCAGCCGTGTTGGTAGAGCGCATCCATTGCGGTCTGGGGCGTTAGTGTAGGCAGCACAATCACCTCAACGTTGCGATCGCGCAGTTGCGTCAACTGTTCAGCGTTAGGGTTGCCCTCTGTGAGCACAAGCGTAGGCGCAACCTCAGTTTGCCAAAGCCTTGCCTGCATGGGTAAATCAAACGAGCGACTCATGACGACCCGCAGTGGATTGTGAACCGCCACACTCCCGTCATCGAGCTGATGGCTGGTGAGCTGTGGGTTATCGCGGCGAAGCGTATTGGTACCAATCATGACCGCATCACAGTGCGATCGCAGCCGATGCACATAGGCTCGCGCTTCAGGGCTGCTGACCCAGGCGCTATGCCCACTGGTGGTCGCAATTTTGCCATCTAGGGTCATGGCATACTTCAAGATGCCAAAGGGTCTATGGTGCGTAATGCGATGGATAAATGCCTCATTGAGATCGCGGCAGTCTTGCGCTTCAACGCCCACTATCACCTCAATGCCAGCCGCCCTCAACCGCTCAATGCCACCCCCAGAGACGCGCGGGTCTGGGTCTACCATACCCACAACCACCTGCGCCACCCCAGACTGAATCACCGCCTCTGAGCAGGGCGGTGTGCGACCGTAGTGATTACAGGGTTCTAGACTCACGTAGAGCGTGGCATTGTGAGCGCGATCGCCTGCCGCCCGCAATGCAAACACCTCAGCATGAGGCTCCCCCGCCTTAGGATGAAACCCCTCTCCGACCACTTCACCGTCTTTGACCACGACGCAGCCCACCATGGGGTTTGGTGCAGTGCGCCCCAGCCCTTGACGAGCCAGCGTCAAACAGCGCTGCATCCATAGGCGGTGCTGATCATCCTCGACTGGAGTATTAGAAAAAGTAGAGGTCATGCAGGTAAAAGCAGCAAGATAATAAACCCTAAAATGGACTGTTGGTTTGACCCACACCCGCTTCAACAACGCCAATTTCTGGGCTAGAAAGCAGATCTTGATTACTGCCCCAGTTGAAGCTGTTGATGCGAAACACCAGAGACCCAGTCTGCAAGTTCGGATTATAGCGAAGGGTTAGGCCGTATGTGCGGCGGCTGTAGTCCAGAATAATATCCGTATTAAAGAAATCGCCCGTGTCTAGATTAATCGAAGTCTGAACGCCCAAGCGCACAGGGCCATACACTTGCTGCAAAAACCCTGCGGACAGAACCTGTCGATCAATCACGCGGTCAAACAAAAAGGGTGACTCCCCAATCTGAACCCCCTGAGAAAACCCAACAAAAAATCCGGTGTAGTCAAAATAGCGCCGCGAGAAGTGACCAAACTGCCCCTCAAGCCGAATTTTTCCAACAAATGTCGTTTTAGAATCGCCATTAGAATAGCCGCTTACCACGCCAGTGAGTCCCCCCACCAATCGAAGATAAGGTTGGATGGGTTCAGGGGTATACTTCATGCCCTCAGCTGCCGTGGGCGGCAATATTTTGCCCCGCCATAAATCAACGGCTCGCTGAATGGAGGCACTGCCTTGGAACCGACCTAAGCTAACGAGATCAATGCCCCCGAAGCGATCGGTGTTAGCGGTTAGCAGTTCTGCGCCAAGACGATAGTTTAATTCAATGCCCGTTTTGCCAATGAGCTGCGTGGGGGAGCTGAAGGTAAACCCAAGCCGACTTTGAATATTTTGCTCACCTAAAGATCCATTCACAATCCGCTCTCGGTAGGCGGCCTCAAAGGCGAGGGTATTGTCGCCAATTTTGCGCTCTAGCTTTAGCCCTGCCCGGACATTGTTTGCAAAATCTGTAAAGTCAAAGCTGCGGAGGGCAACATAAGCGCCCAGGCTGGTTTTGGGGTCAAACTCACTTTTGAGCCGCAGATTTAGACCATAAAGGTCTGGCGATAATAGATTAAAGCCTTTATCTAAAATGGCTCGCTCGATAAAAAACTGAGGCGTAACGGCAAGCGTAAAGCGTCTTGTCGAGATCGGCTTAAGCTGAAGCCCCAAAAATAGACCCCCGCGATCGCGATCATCAAACCCAAACTCTAGGCCAAAGGGATTGCTTCGTTCCCGACTTAAGACAACTTTAGAGCGCGGGATTGGGATGCTGATTTTCTGATCAAACACTAAGCGCGGACGCTGGAGCGTGACAACATCTTCTTTGGCAGACACCCGCCGAAGCTGAGCCTGATCTGCCCTGATTTCTAGCTCTGGAGGCGAAAACGGATCGCTCGTAATGCGAATATTAACGGCCTGCCAGGTCTGCTTGGTAAATTCGATTCGATCGGCCTCAAATCGTAGGCGCTGACCGCGTTGAGAACGCACCGCAAGAGACTTACTGGGCTGCTGTAGCGATTCTTTAATGCCAGCCAATGGATTGCTGCCGATCGCCGTGGTACCAGGAGTGGGTGGGGCAATTTCACTCCCTGCTGAAGGAAGGTTGATGATGCCTCGGGGCTTAAACAAAATGCCGCGCTCTTGGTCGAGCAGGTACTCTAGGCGATCGCCCTGCAACACCTGCCCCCCTTGGGTCAGCGTGACGTTCCCCTCGGCAAATACCTGCTTTTTGAGTGCTAACGTTTGTACCCGATCTGCCTTTAGCGTGGCAGTCCGGTAGTTGAACAATACATTCCCCACGGCAGTCAGTGCTTGCCGTGTCACATCATATTCTTGGCGATCAGCAGAGAGATCTACAAAAGAGCTGCTGGCTTTAGGCTGAGGTGCAGCCGTGGGGGCCAGAACGGGTGCTGGTGCCGCTGGTACCGGAGCTGGCGCAAGGTCAGGTGCTAGATCTGGCGCTAGATTGGGCGCTAGATTGGGCGAACTTACCTGTGCCAGCTTGTTTTGTTCGAGCTTTTTGTTCGGATTTTTTGGCTTAAAAGGATGGGGGGAAGACGCATCCAGCGTCAAGCGATTCGGTCGTTCAAAAAAAGAGGACGTAGAAGAAAGCGCGACAGTCTGACCTGCGGTGATCGCACTGGGCGCTGGTGTGACGGTAAAGCGAATTGAAGCCTGAGACAATGACGGCGGCACCGTCAGCGGGTATCCCAAACTAGAAGCACTCGCCTCTGGCGTTGCTGCATTAGACAGAGAACCCAAAGGCTGCGTTGCTTTTAAAGGCAATGCATTTTTTTTGATCGGAATCTCTAATGCCAAGACTGGGGCTGATGCCGTCTGAACGAGAGCAGGAGGCGTTGCCGCTTCTAAGGTTGGATAAACCATATTTTAATGACGGTACACCAATACAACGCTCAGACGCACAACCTCCCGATCTAGATTCAGCAATAAAATTAAAGTTAATCAAACGCTGAGCCATATCTTTTCTTGGGATAAGACAGGGTTAGATAGCTCAGCGCGGATGGTGTTCAGTGGAAGGAATTTAAAAGACGAACTTAGTCCATGTCTTTACGATTAGGGTTACGGGCAGGGTCGCCGGACAAAAAGCCAAAGACAAACAGTCCGACAAAAAAGAACACCGTGATGTAAACGACGATTTTTAGAGTTTCCATAGCCGCTGTAGCTCTACCGATAAATGAACAAGATTAAAGAAGCAGAATTTCAAACCGAATCTCACTATCATATCGGACAGTTGCACCCTGGTTTGACAGACAGTCCTTCTCGGCTCAAAATTTTGACCCTAGCCGCGTTGGTTTAGGCACGATGCCAGTATTGACGAATCCAAACCTGAAGCTTGGGCAATAATCGATTGCTAATTTTTGTAAATTGCGCTTCAATCCAGGCGATCGCCCGATCTACCCACAGCAGCAAAGCCTCAAGGGGATGATGGTCATACCCCATAAAGACAGCCTTTACCTCAATGGTGGAGGAGTCTCTTGCCGCAGTGGCTTGAGAAAATCGACCTGCCCAATCGGCAATCGCCCCTTCAAATTTCTGGGCTGAGAGGGCGGCGGCAGTCTTCTGGGTTGCAATGCGAACCTTCCCCGCAGAGAGCCGACCGGACTGTTCAGACAGTTTTTCCTCGGCCTGCCATCGTCTACGGGAACGGGCAGGGTCAATGAGCCGCTCTACCATCAATGGGCTTGGAAGCGGCGCTGGCATTGTCGGAACCATTGCGGCACTGGCTGGCTCTGGCAGTGCAAGGGTAAAGGGCAATAGGGCGATCGCCCCCGCAACAGCGACCAGTACTGTACGGCACCCCCGCAGCTTTTGCGCTAGGGTACTCAAAATGGGCAAAGTTGGTTTTTGGCCTATTAAGGCTAGGGGAACTTTCTGAACGTTTTGGCTAAGAAGCAGGGGTTGAAGGGGCTGAGCAAAATGCGTGATACCTTGCACTACCCCCCTCAGTCCCCCCTTATAAAGGGGGGGAAAAGATGAAGACGACGGGAAAAGGTTCAGACACCACTGATGCAAAGAGGTGAATACCGGTTGTTGTGCGAGCGTGGGGCGTGATTTCGGTAGCAGGAGCGCGGTTTGAGCAATGGGCTGGTGCTGCACCCAAGCCATTAGATGATAGATGGCTCGTACAGGCAGACTATATTGAGTCTTAACCTGAATGGGGAGGGCTGTCCAAGTCTTCCAGGCAGGGATGGCATGGGTGCGGTCAAACTGACGGCGCAGATAGCATACCTGAGCGATCTCCCAGATGATGCGTTGGTGGAGCTGCCGCTGCTGGTCTGGGGTCAGCACGTCCAGTAGCTGATTGTCTGAAGTCACCAGCACCAAACGCTGATGGGTCAGTGAGCTAGCAATGCCACGAATTGCAATGCTGCGAGAGACGATACTGTTTTGCTGGGTGGGCTGAAGCGAAACCGATGCTGAAATAGACAAATCAGAGAGGGTATTAGGCTGTTTTGTGCTGACTCGCCAGGGCTGTAAGAAGGTCTGGAGTTTTTTCCGCAAAACTGCAAGGGCAGACTTCGGCTTAGCAATAGGGCGGATGAAAAGCGCAGGTGCATTAGGTACTGCATTGCCCAATGTTGAGAGTGCCCCATAGGGCAATGCCGCACATTCAATGGCATCTAATACATTTTTGATGGGCTGATCGGCAGTTGGAATCTCTGTCTCGCTGACAAAAGACAGCAGCGTTTGCTTTGCGGTCGCGGTTGTCTGCCGCAAGACCTGAGCGCCCCAGCGACCTGCCTGAAATAAAGTGTAAAGCGGTAAAAGTGCTGCCTGTGCGCCCCATGTTGCCGCAACCTTGATCTGTCGCCAGCGCAACTGCACATTATCTTTGAGGTGGTTAACCTGCGATCGCACCGTTTGAAATAAACGACTTTGATAACGATGAGTGGGGGACATCGATCGCTCCTTAAGGTTTTACCCTGACCAAACAGCACTACACGCCATTATTGTAAGGCAAGGACACAACGCCAAAATATCGCGTCACAATTTATATGGACGAGCTGGCATTGGGTTTCGACTCCCTTCGACAAGCTCAGGACAAGTCGCTCAACCCACACCAATACTAGATTTGAGGGTTGAGCGAAGCCGAAACCCGTTTTGCAGAGAATGATGTCTATCTACTTAAATATTTAGATCAAGCTAGAGCGCAATAAAACTACCAAAGCCCCTTTGTAGGCGTTGTTAAAGAGACATCTGACTTAAGGGGTGCTGCCTCAACCACTGAACTTTCATCCGTTGGCGCACTACTCAGGAAATTGGCAACGTCAATATACTGCTCACGGCCCACATCACTAGACCCAGACGTACTTTCATTGAGCGCTGGCCCAGCCTGCACTCTGACATTCATGAGCCGAGTAAGGGTGTTGAGCGGGTCGCTCCCTGGCTTGAGGGTAAACAAAACCCCACTGCATGGCCCACCTTTGGCATTTGCAACGCACACAACAGGCTGACCATTAGCAATACCTGTGGTTAGATAGTTGAGCTTACCGTCTTGATGAAACTGCTGAAACTTTGCCGAAACCACACGGCAGCGATATTCTGGCGCGTAGTGTTCTCCGAATACGCCTGAATGCCAGCGAATAACCGTAATTTTGCCCCGCGCAGTTTGCACAACGGTTGCGGGAGCGCCCTGACTAGTGCCGCACATAAACTTAGCGTCTTGGGGCTGAGCTGCAACTGGAGAAATAGCAGTGAAGAGAGCAGCGCCAACAAACAGCGAAGCGGACATGGATACAAGGACGGGGGCGTTCATAAACTAACCTCTAACGTTTGGCAGGGACTCTCTCGTGCATTTGTCAAAATCAATCAGAGAGATTTATGACCACATATTAATATCGTTTCACAAAATCAGTCTAAACGCTGTGATTTAGATCAACAAGCCTCTATTCATTAAAGTATGAGATTCAAGGTATGAGATTAAATTTGGGACT
>JANNDV010000168.1:0-9286 GCA_031387975.1 Acaryochloridaceae cyanobacterium OTE_75_metabat_521
CCCAGCCCCTCTCCCAGAACGGGAGAGGGGAGTAAGAATCTTGTCCCCCTTCTCCCGCTCTGGGAGAAGGGGTTAGGGGATGAGGGAGTGCAAAGCATATCGCTTCCAAGCAATTCTGTAAGTTATTTAATTCACGATCCTTAGTCTTGCTGATCACCTGCAAGTAGCTTGGCGGCAACTACTTCTGCTGCGGTCTTAAGCATTGCTCTTTGTAAGTCTGTCAACATCACCAGTTCTTCATTATCCCGCTCAACTAGCTTTGTGACTAAGTCTAGGGAAGTCTTTACCTCTAGAAAATTCGTTTTCAAAACGAGAGCATTAGGCTATGCACATCATTAGTCGTAAAAGACTGCTGCCCTTATCCCAAAGATATCCTGATGCCTTCACGCCTTTAGATAACGGGTATCGCATTGCGAAGGCCGCTAAATGGCTGCATCTAGAGCAGGTCAAGCAATCTTTCCCAAAGGCTGAAGCGGTTGGCAATGTTACGGTCTTCAATATTAAGGGCAATTCTTACCGTTTAATTGTCAGCATCGACTATGAGGCTCAAATCATTTACGTGAAGTATGTTCTTACCCATGCGGAGTATGGCAAAGATGACTGGAAGCGCAACCCGTTCTATTAACCCTGAATCCTACGGGGCTTTACTGACCAAGTATCTCCCTATGCCGATTACCTCTGAGGAGGATAATGAACAGGCTTTAGAGGTTGTTCAAACTCTCATGGCGACGGTAAACGAGACATTAGCAAAGCCCAAGCATCTGCGCTCTCTCAGCTTTTTTATGTGGATGTGGGTCTGTTTATTGGGCAATGAAGGGAAAGGGCGATCGCCGACAGAAAACTCCCACCTGAACTTTTAGCCAGCTCATCGAACGCTCCAACACAAAAAGCGGCTCCCAACTTGGGAGCCGCTTTTAATGGTCAATCCTTAGAATTACACCATAGATAACGTCCGGCGTTTCGTCACCAGTTGGTAAGACTCAATGATGTCGCTTTCTTTCCACTCTGTAAAGTTATCAATGCCAACCCCGCACTCATAGCCGAAGTTAACCTCTTTGGAGTCATCCTTCATTCGTTTGAGCGAATCTAGAATGCCTTCAAAGACCACATTGTTTCCACGGCGCACTCGCACCCGACAGTTGCGAACCAGTTTACCCGACTGCACATAGCAGCCTGCAACCGCCCCACGACCGACAGGGAAGACAGCTCTCACCTCGGTTTGACCCAGTGGCTCTTCGACCAGCTCCGGATCCAACAGACCTTCCATTGCACCCTGAATGTCTCCTAGGAGCTTATAGATGATGTTGTATTCTCGGATGTCCACGCTGGCTTTATCTGCCGCCTGTCTAGATCCGCTCGCTAAGCTGGTGTTGAAGCCAATAATGACCGCGTTACTTGCCGCAGCGAGATCCACGTCAGTTTCTGTAACCTCACCAGGGGCAGAGAACAGCACTCTTACCTGCACCTCGTTCTGAGGGAGCTGCTCTAAAGAAGCCAGAATGGCTTCCAAAGAACCCTGAACGTCGGCCTTAAGAATAAGGTTGAGTTCCTTTAGCTCACCCTCACGCACCTTGTCAGACAGCGCACCCAAAGAAATTCGGCGAGACGACATCGCCTGCTGTAGACGAGTCTGACGCTGCTGGTCATAGCGCGTTGAGGCAACGGCTCTCGCTTCCTTCTCATCACTAAAGACTTCAAATTCGTCTCCAGCCGCTGGCACATCGTTGAGGCCCAACACCTCCACCGCAAAGGAAGGAGAGGCCACGCTCACGCGATCGCCGTGATCGTCAATCATGGCTCGTACCTTACCAAAGGCTGAACCCACCACCATAATGTCGCCCACTCGAAGCGTACCGTTTTGAACCAGCAGGGTGGCAACAGGGCCTCTTGCCTTATCCAAGTTCGCTTCAATGACCGTGCCCCTTGCAGGACGATCTGGGTTGGCCTGAAGATCTTCGACTTCAGACACCAGCAGAATCATCTCTAGCAGCGTATCTAGGTTTTCACCCTTGAGCGCACTTACTGGAACCATAATGGTGTCACCACCCCATTCTTCAGAAACAAGCCCAAACTCCGTTAGCTCTTGCTTCACGCGATCGACTTGAGCCGACTCTTTATCCATCTTGTTGATGGCAACAATAATGGGGACTTTTGCCGCCTGAGCATGGCTAATCGCCTCAATGGTTTGAGGTCGAACCCCGTCATCGGCAGCAACCACCAAGATGGCAATGTCCGTCACCCGCGCACCCCGCGCCCGCATTGCGGTAAAGGCTTCGTGACCAGGCGTATCTAAAAACACGACCTGCTGCATTTGGCCATTGTGCTCAAGGTCAACGTGGTAAGCGCCGATGTGCTGGGTAATACCCCCAGCCTCACCTTGGGCGACCTTCGTTTTACGGATTGAGTCAAGTAAAGTCGTCTTACCATGGTCAACGTGACCCATGATAGTGACAACGGGCGGACGGCGCACAAGACTTTCAAGGTCGCCAACCTCAATCATCTCAGTGACCTTACGCGCTGCCGATTCTTCTTGCACCGTTTCGACCGTTACGCCTAGCTCTTCTGCCACCATGGTTGCGGTGGGGAAGTCTAAGGTTTGGTTGATATTTGCAGCAATCCCTTTCAAGAACAGAACTTTAATCACGTCCGTATCTGGCAGCATCAGCATATTTGCCAGCTCTTGAACCGTCGGGTTATTGGTCAATGAAATGACGGTAGGCTTTTCTGGCTCTTGCACTTGTGCTGCGCGATCGCGACCCCGATTTTGCCGACGGCTGCTGCCACCCTTTTGAGGCCCAGGCCGTGAAGCCGCCGCAGGCGCAGGTCTTGTTTGTTTCGCCGTCTTTTGTTTGGGTGGACGCACAAGAGATTGACTGACATCAACCACCGTGGTCTGATTTGCGAGATCACCATCCGCCAAATCATCATCTTCATCTTCTTCGACCGTGCGCCGCTTCTGTTTCGTCCCCGCCTTCGGAGTTTTATTCAGAAGCTCAGTCATTTCTTCTTCTTCTATTTCTGCCTTCCCTCGCTTGGGTCGGCTGACCGTAGGCCGTCTCAGCTTCAGGTCTTCATCTCCAGGCAACACTGGAACAATGCCGTCACTACCGGGTGCGCCAGGCGCTTTACCTTCCTTGCGATGCTCGACAATCTCGGGAGGCCCATTACGAACGGGTCGGCTAGGCTGACTGGGTTTTTTGAGAAGAATAGGCGTAGGGGAGCGATCAGAAATGTCGTCAGAACCGTGTAAATCGCCTGGATCTCTGAGGCGACGCGCAGAAGAATCAGGAGAAGATGGTCTACTTTGTGTCGGATCTCTTCTGGGCGGTCCATCCGCCGACTGAGCGCTCTTTAGAACAGGTCTAACGACGTTGCTGATAGGCTTTTGCACCTCTGCTCGAGGTGGAGGGCTTGCCAAGCTGGGCATCACCACTGCGCTACTGGCTCTTCCTTCTGCTGGGCGCGATAGTTCTGCGTTAGGGCTACTGCCTGTAACCTGAGGTGCATCAACTACTTCTACCGTGACAACAGGCTTTGTTTCACCAGAGGCTGAAGCAGCACTATCTTGGCGAAGTGATACTGGCGCTGAAGGCCGAGTGGGCTTAGGCGTCTGGAGAGACACCACGGTGGGCTTTGACGGAGTAGGAGCTGCAGCGGTCATTCTAGAGGCAGAATCTGGATCGTTAGCAGTGATGGGTTTGCGGGGGCGAACTTCTAAAATTTGCTGTTTGCCCGGCTCTTTTCCTTTTATGACAACTGGCTTGATGGGTGCTTGAGGCTCTGGTGCTGGACTGCGAACTGCTGTGCTGCCACCGCTGTTACCACCACTTGTGCTGCCACCATTTGTGCTGCCACCATTTGTGCTGACACCGCCATTACCACCATTTTGAAACTTAGGTGCAGCACCTCGAATTTTTTCAGCTTCATCTTCCGTGATGGTGCTGCTGTGGCTTTTAACAGAAATACTCAAGTGATCGCAGACCGCTAAAATTTCTTTATTATCCAAATTCAGCTCTTTTGAAAGTTCGTAAATTCTGACCTTGCTACTACTCATTCAGCTCTATTCCTTTAGGTTGTCGTGATTTGGTTACATAGTTCAGCCTTCTATGGTTTTGGGTTTAATGGTTGCTGAAAGCAAAACCCCCTTGCTGACCAAGGGCAGCAGAGGCAGTTTTGATTAGGTTCTTGTAAGCGATAACGATATAGTGTCTCCCTAATTAACCTGCAATCTAGTCTGCATATCCCTATAATACGTCCCCCAATGCCTTAACGGGGACTCTGTTCTTTGCAGTGTTGTATCAGACAGCTCAAAATTTCTGCATAGAGTTCTGGGGAAACGGTAGATTTCAAAGCGCGTTCTAAGCGCTTTTTCTTTTGAGCAAGGCTTACGCAGTCCAGATTTGGGCAAATATAGGCTGATCTGCCTGCCCCTCTATTGATTGCGATAGAACCATTTGGCTCCCTGACAACGCTCAAAAACTGAGCTTTGGGAGCCGTGATGCGGCAACTAATACACCGTCGGTAGTTTTGCTCCATAACGGATGACTAGACTAAGAGGCTAAAGAACAGCAATGTAAAGCTTGTAAACTTATGCCAGCATTTTTAAAAATGAAGCATTTCAGGCTTAAAACTTTTAGGCTTAACAATGAGTTGTGTTATGGCTCTAGGACTTCGGCATCTTCTGCAACTGCCTCGTATGCTGCGTCTGTTTCCGCTATTTCTACTTCTTCAAGGGGTGCCTCTGATTCTGTCTCGTCGGGTTCAAAGTTTTCTTCGTCGGGTGCGTAGTGTGCCAGTTCGGCTGCGTAGTCATACTTGGCGGTATCTTTAATATCAATTTTCCAACCCGTTAAACGTGCCGCGAGCCGCACGTTTTGACCCTCTTTGCCGATCGCCAAGCTCAGCTGATCTTCCGGCACAAGCACATGCACCTGACGGTCTTCGGTATCGACAAGACGAACTTCATCAACCCGTGCAGGGCTGAGGGCGTTAGCGATATAGGTGGATGGGTCTGGCGACCAGCGAATGACGTCAATTTTTTCGCCCCGCAGTTCGTTAACCACGGCCTGGATTCGTGAGCCTCTTGCGCCAATGCAGGCTCCAACGGGGTCAACGTCCCGCTCTAGGGTGTCTACAGCAATCTTGGTGCGTGGCCCTACATGGCGTGAGGGAGGACTGGCTTCACGGGCGACGGCGATAATCCGCACCACTTCGTCTTCAATTTCTGGGACTTCGTTGGCAAATAGATAGACGACCAGCCCTGCATCGGCTCTAGAGACGATGAGCTGTGGCCCACGATGGGGACCGTCCACCACGCGCTTTAGAAAGACTTTAAAGGTGGCATTGGCTCGATAGTTATCGTTGGGGAGCTGCTCTCGTTTGGGCAGTTCGGCTTCTACTTCAGGCTGACCGAAGCCGCTGGCGACGGACATAATGACGGAACGTCGCTCAAACCGGAGCACCCGCGCCTGCAAAACCGTTTTTTCGAGGTCTTGATACTCTTCTTGAACCAATTTACGCTGCTGATCTCGAAGCTTTTGAGACAGCACCTGCTTGGTTTGAATAGCCGCCATTCGACCAAACTCGCCCTGTTCTGGGGTGACGTCGAGCACGACGGTGTCGCCCAACTGTGCTTCTGGAGCGACTTCTTGGACTTCAATGAGGGCAATTTGGTGGTCGCTGTTATCTACTTCCTCCACAATGGCCTTCGTAGATAGCACCCTAAATCCTTCGTCTTCGGTGTCTAGCTCTACGTCAAAGTTGTCAAAGTAGTGTTCATCAAAGGGGTCTTGGCTGTCCATTTCGAGGGTGCGGCGATAGCGCTCGTAGCCCTTGAGTAGGGCCTCTTGCAGTGCTTCTTGAACGGCATGCTTGGGCAGATTCCGCTCCCGGCTAATGGTGCTGATCATTTCGGCTAGACCCGGCAAGCGAACCATAGACATCGGTGACTCTCCCTACTGCTGTGTTGATGTGAAAAACTAAATCTCAAGGCTGTGGCTGAACCCCGTGGCTAGACTCTATTCTTCGCTCTGCTGGAGCTGAACTTGGCTGACCAATGCCCTTGGAATGGCGATCGCCCGTCCCCGTTGATTCAGCCGAACTGCTGTTTCATCTCGACCCACTAAGCTGCCCTCCCATGCTGTGCGGCCTTGGTGAGGTTCTTGGGTTGTGACGATCACCGGAAACCCTCGAAAGGTGTTGAAGTCGCGATCGCTGCTGAGAATATCTGAGAGACCAGGGCTAGAAACCTCAAGCACATAGGCATCCGGCATAGACTGTTCCGCTGCATCTAAAGCTTCCTCTAGGGCGCGACTCATGGTGGTACAGTCCTCAAGACCCGTATCGGTAGACAGATTGCGCACGTCAATTCTTAAGATGGGCGGATGCTGACTGGTGTGGAAGACAGCATTGACGATCTCTAGATTTAGCGCGTGGGCAACCGGACTAGCCAGCTCCAAAATTTTGGGGATCAGGGGATGAGTCATGGGGTTAGACAGCAATAAAAAAAGTGGGCAGCACCCACTCTCAAGAAACCAATAAACGTAATAGAAGGCGGAAAAATTCCTCTTCTACTCAATGACTATACCAAACTTTAGGACGTGGCTACCGTTAGGATGGCAGGCGTCGGGGTAAGACTTCTACGGGGCTGTTTTCTCTGAGCCAGCGAGCTGCCTCGGCTTCTTTCAAAATCTGCTGCTGATTTTGAGCCTCAAAACTCTGAAGCACGGTGAGCTTAAATTCTTCGAGCCAGTCTGCCAAAAGCGTCTCAACTTCGCCTAGGGTTTGCTTTTGGTTTAGCTCTGTTTGTAAGTTGGCTAAGAAATGCTGCCCTAACTGCTGCACCAACTGTGGCGTCACTTCATCGGTAACAACGTTGGTGAGTGTCCCTGATAGCGTTTGCAGTGCCTGGTGGGTGATCTGCTTTGAAATTTCGCTCGCCAGCTCGTTGAAACCAGGGAGTGCCTGAATGGTCTGATAGAGGGGGATTTGGGCGATCGCCTGCTGTACCACATGGCGCACTAACACCTCAATGTCTGGCTGGGCTTTGGGCAAAACGGCCTGAAGCACCTCAACCAAGCGACGGCTGATAACCCGCAGCTCATCCACGCCATTGGTATCTACGATCGTAGGATTAACCTTTGCAGAAGCCTTCAGCCACTGACGTAGCGCACCTTGCTTAATGCTGCCCTGAACGATGCTAAAGGACTGAATCAAAACCAGTTCTGTCACTTCCCCCGCAATATTTTCGGCAAGGTTTCGATTCACCTGATCTTGGATATTTTGCAGATTAATCAGTCCGGCCTGATGCAGCCGAATGGCAACGGGGACAATTCTGACGATTCGCCAAGCGGGAGCCAGCAGCAGCAGATCATACCAGCGCCATAAAACCGCGTCTCGCCAGCTTGTGCGATGGCGTTGACGAATCCACAACACGCGCACCAGCAGATCCGCTGCAAACAGCGCGACAAAGCCAATATCAATAACCCAAAAGCGATCTACAAAATCGCCGCTTTCATCAATGGGGCGATAGTAGTTTGCTGCCATTAAGGGCCGAAAGTCTTTATTAAAAAAAGCCAGTTCTGCCTGCCAATTCTGCGCGTTGAGGTGCTGAAGGCTCCAAAATGCCCCAAAGGCTTCTCTGGCAGATTTGAGCTTCATGTGCTGCCGCATTCGGTTTTTGAGCTTTTCGAGATTCCCTGATTTATTGGCGATGCGAAACGGATCTTCTTGGATCATGTTAGTGCTGCGCTCTTTGAGATCGAGGAGCGTTTGATTCACCTGTGGGCTGGTGAGTCCTTCTTGGGCGATCGCCTTTTGCAGCCGATCCACCGTCGTTAAATATTGATCGGTATCTCTGTAAGGCTCAATGCCTTTGACCCAGTCATAGCGCTGGGTGAGCTGAGGCAAATAGCGAAAGTACAAATCTCGAAATCGGATGTAGCTGACATCAAACAGCACCAGGCCAAAGTTTGCCAAGGCCACCAGCGCAATCAGCGCATCTAGGCGTTTGAGCCACGGATTGCCTACTGGAGAAGGTTTGCGAGAGAGGGGCGTGGTGGACATTAGCGCAATATTTGGGGTAAAAATGCTGCTCAGATCGCTCGTCTTTATGCTATCAGCTCAACTTTGTTCATTTTTGTTCATTTGGGGCGGCATAGGTTAAGAGTTATGGCGTCCGCAAGCTAAAATAAATATATGAGTGATGCCCAGAAAATTATTACAGACAATCGCCAAGCCCGTTTTGAATACGAGATCATGGAGGTCTATGAAGCGGGCATTGAGCTAACGGGGACTGAAGTGAAGTCTTTGCGCGCGGGCAAGGTGAACCTCAAGGATGGGTTTGTTCGCATTCGCGGGGGCGAGGCGTTTTTGCTGAATGTGCATATTTCGCCCCAAAACACCGTCGGTCAGTTTTTTAACCATGAGCCGATTCGGAACCGCAAGCTATTGCTGCATGACAAAGAAATCCGCAAGCTGATTGGTCAAACGGAGCAAAAGGGGCTGACTGTCATCCCCCTCAAGATGTACTTTAAGCGGGGCTGGGTGAAGGTGGCGATCGCCCTGGCACGGGGTAAAAAGACACATGACAAGCGCGACTCTTTGAAGGAAAAGCAGGATAAACGCGATGTGGAACGGTTTATGAAAACCCGCGATCGGGATTAAGCTACCGCTGGCTACCCTGCGGGAGGCAAGCCACGACTTTGCTCAGCCAGCTAGAGACTTGAGATTGTGCCTCTCACGAATATCTCCCTCACCGTTCGGCTGAGCGCTCACGCCGAAGCCCCCAGCCCCTCTCTCATAAAAGGAGAGGGGAGCTAGATTAACGTGAGTTCGACGAAAAACCTTTAGGGGGACAAGTGCAATGTTGTTGCCTCTTCTCTAAACAGTATTGGGGGCGGGGGGCGAATGCAGAATGGTCGATTGAGTTGACAAATCCAAGTCCTAACCCATGGAGTATCGTAGAGCAAAAATATCAGGCGGCACTTATTTTTTTACGCTGGTGACGCATCATCGGAGATCATTTCTATGTGAGCCTCAGAATGTTGGGTTGCTTCGGTGGTCATTTTGCCTCAGCATCTGTACTGCGTGTTCGGCTACAGCAACTGCGA
Organism: Acaryochloridaceae cyanobacterium OTE_75_metabat_521; assembly: GCA_031387975.1. Lineage (GTDB taxonomy): Bacteria > Cyanobacteriota > Cyanobacteriia > Thermosynechococcales > Thermosynechococcaceae > JAAURS01. The sequence goes on from JANNDV010000168.1 coordinate 9,111, forward strand.
TCGCCACATCCATTAAAATAGCTGAGGTTCTTTTCAGCACACCCCTTGAAAACAGACTCCATCTTCTACCGTATCTTTCAGACAGACCCTGGTATCCTCTTTGAGCTATTGGGTCAGTCTGCTGATTTGGCAGTGGGCTATGAGTTTCGCTCCGTTGAAATCAAACAGCTTGCCTT
>JANNDV010000208.1:0-19309 GCA_031387975.1 Acaryochloridaceae cyanobacterium OTE_75_metabat_521
GCAACCGTACCGACCTCGTTGTACCAGTAAGACTCTGGGCGAAGAATTTTAACTTTAGAACCGCGCTGAACCATAAATTTTATCCCTAGAATGATTTTACAAACGGGGTCATTGCTCTCAGACTACTACGGTTGTGAACCCATCTAGATTCTCAACCTATAAACTTTTATGACTAAAACGCCAGATGCCAGTGCCACAGAGAAATCCAGGATTCTGAACAAAGATTGTAACCAAGGCAATCAGGTGCGATAGACCGGAAGGGTAAAATTAAAGCTGCTGCCCTCGTTAGGGGTGGAATCTACCCAGATTTGACCATAGTGGGCACAGATGATGCGTTGACATAGCGCTAACCCAATCCCATACCCTTCTTGTAGCTCATCGCGCTCTAGTCGAAAGGCATCATGAAAAATAGCCTTTTGCTTGCCTAGAGGTATCCCTGGCCCGTCATCTGTAATACTAACCTGCACTTTTTGAGTGGTGCGGTGAAGAATGCACAGTTTAATCACACCCCCTTCTGGGGTGTATTTAATGGCGTTATCTAGCAGGTTAATAAAGACTTGACGAATATGGTCACTGTCAGCATGGACGTAAGGTAAGTCGGGGGGGATATCCATTTTGAGATGCTGCGCTTTAGCCTTTGCCTTAGATTGAATATCTTCCACAATGAGGGGACAAAGGGCACCTAAATCGAGCTTACGGGGACAGATCTTAAGCTTAGAACTCTTGCCCCGTGAGGCATCTAGTAAATTGGTGATCATGCGCTCTATGATTTGCATCTGCGATCGCGCATGGTGTGCCAACCGCGTCATGGTTTCTGGGGGCAGCACAATCTTGTTGGGGGCAGCATCCCATTGGCCCTCGAGGGTTTCTAGGGCGATCACCGCTGCTGTAAGCGGATTCCGCAGATCGTGTGCCAACATCGCAATGATGCGATCTTTGAAAAGCCCTTGTTCTTGGAGCGCCTCATTTTCTTGGCGAAGCTGAAAAATTTCATCCGATAGCTTCATTGCCTTGACAGACTGAGCTAAGGCATTTTGTGAAGCAGGTGGCCTTACTTCTGATGCAATCACAGATCTTTGCCAGGTCGGCCAGCATTCTGTCAATTGCGCCACCAGATTATTACCCGCCAAAATGTGGCGAGGCTCGGGCAAAATTTTAATTAGTGCCGGCGTAATGACAAGCTTAAAATACTCAGCCAAATAAGGCTGATCTTCAATATCAATAATCTGAAGCTCAAAGGCGCAGGTCGCTTGCTGCGTTTTTAAATAGTCTTGAACTTGACAGAGCTGATCTTTGGAGCTAGAGCGTTTATCAATAAACAATAGAAGCTGTAGACTGCTATCAGTCTCGAATACTAGCTCTGATGAGTACTCAGGGAAAGGATCCATACAGATCTATTGATACCTAATGAAGCTTGGTCATAAAAGACAGGGTTAGAACGTGGCGCATCTATGGCACATTCTTGGGGACGGGGAAACTAAAATGACGCAATGCGGCTTAAACCGCTGCTGACACGTTGAGTCTGATGGATTTGCTTGAAATCTATTCAACAAATATGAACTTTAAGTTACACATTCTCAAACTCTACATAAATCTTAGTGGACGATGCGCTATTTTGGAAAATGTGCGGCGAATGTGCCAAAGCGGCTTTTTTTGAGTGATTAATAAACATTTTTAGGTCAATATTCCTATTTTTACCCAAAACAGATTAACCTTTGTTGTCTAAAAGACAACGATCTAAGCATTTTTGTGCAGTGTAATGACGCTAAATCTTGATTCCGTTCAGCATTCCTACGGCCTTGGGCTAGATACCACCACTGCCGCGTTAACGCTGGCGTTGGGTGAATCGTCTGGGACTCATCGCTATCAGTCTTGGTTTCTCGAGCGCGCAATCTCGGCTCAACTGCATCCGCTGCTTCAGAGCTTTATGGTGCCCCAGCGGTGGACGGATCTGGCCTGGATTGCCGTGCTCAAAGGCCCTGGGAGCTTTACCGGAATCCGTATTGGGGTGGTGACAGCGCGGACTTTGGCGCAGCAGCTTAATTTACCGCTGTTTGGCTTCTCAAATTTGGCGATCGCCGCTTGGGTTGCGGCTCAGCCACACCATGCCAAACACTGGACGGTGGCAGTTAGCCAGGCTGGACAGCAGGGCAATGTCTATGGCGCAATTTATAAAATTCAGGCTGCCGAAGGCTTAGTGAGTGCCGTATCTGCCGATCAGCTTTTGCCTGAGCAAGCGTGGAACCAGCTTGTGTCATCCACTTCAGGGATTGATCAAGTGCTTCAGATCGAGAATGCTACTGACCCACAGCCGCTTGCTCAGGCATTGCTAACGTTAGGGTGGCACGCTTGGCAAAACGGCAAAAGGCCACACTGGGATGAGGTTTTGCCCTACTACGGGTAGCCCATAACCTGGGCGATCGCCAGCTTGATATACTGAGAAGCTGATATGGTAAGGCTTAGCGGCATTTCTGATAGGTCTTGGTGGCGATGCACTTTCGCAACTCAACACGCGCTTTAATGGCTACGCCCCCGCCAGAGAAAGGGTTTGTTTTACCCATTGTCTTGGGCGTGGGGGTCATCATCATTTTGCTGGGTGTCATGATGATTGAGCGCTCTAGCCAAAATCGGATTGCGGCGATCGCCCAAAAAGCAAACGTTCGCAGTTCAGCCGCAGCCGAGAACGGCATTACTCAGATCCAGGCACTGCTGAATCGCTACCGACCCTTAGCAACTTACTGTTCTGACCCATCGCTGAGCAACTGCGGCAGCGCCACCTCCTGGCAAACCGTTTCTAATACAGCGCTAGATCCGTGCAGCACCAACCTCAATGAACCCGTCACCCGCATCCAATCCTACGCCCGTCAGCAGTGGAGCAACGCAACCTCAAACCCTGCCGATGGGCAGTTTCGGCTCATCAGCTACCAATACCAGCCGAATACTGCTAACCCAACCATCGGCACAGGGACACTCGTGGTTCAAGGACGAATCAACCCAGACGATTCAATCCGCACCGCCACCGCTCAGATTAAGGTCAGCTTCAACATTACCCGTGACCCAGGGCTAGGCAACCCACCTGGGCTTTGGATTGCACAAAATCAGACCGCCCAGACCACTAGCTCTGTAGTGTTACAAACCAATGTCCGTGACTCTACTTGCTTAGGGAATGGTGCATCTTCTAATCCGGTACAGCAGTTTCAAAGACAGACTCAGCTTCCTTACGTCTATCAACCCACTCCGGGCATCGCATTGCCCGAACTGTCGCCCGAAGGCAACAGCCTGCCTGCTACAAACCAGCCTAGAACCTATTTCACTAGAAGCCTTAGCAGCATTGATAACCGCGCCACCACGTTGCCCAGATTCCATCGGCAATCAGAAATGGAGCACGAACGAAATCGAGAGAATGAACGGGATGAAGCGTCTCGTGAAGATGCGGAAGATGTTCCAGAAGATGTTCCAGAAGATGACTCCCAACCCCCTTCACCCGCCGCGAACAAAAGGACGTTGACCTATCGCGTTAAAGCCAATGCAGAGGGTCAATCCATTCGCCTCACCAATCCCACGTCGATCTTGAAGATAGGTACTGGGGCGCAAACCGTCGTGCTTAATTTAAAAGGGGGAATGACCATTGCAGGGGGTGGCAAAATTCTGCTGGACTCTGGTGCAAACTTAATCATCTATTCCCATGGCGCTGTAAACCTTGCCGGAAATGGAAGCATCCCAGCCATTGAGCAAGAAGGCACCCCATCGGCTGCGCGGGTTCAGATTTACGTGTATCCGTCAGATTCAATACTAGCCCCTGCGGTTAGCCTGAGTGGAGATGCCGCACCGCTGTACCTTGTTTTAGTAGCACCTGCTTCTGTCGTTACATCTTCTGCCCGTGTACAGGGCAGCATTTGGGCGAAGTCTTGGCAAGGCGAAGGGTCGGCGGCTGTGGTACAAGATCCGCTCAATGCATCTGATTTAAAGCTCATCTGGCCGCCGCGCATTTCGCCCATTACGGCATGGCAGCGGGGAGATTCTTAGTCTTTATGTCTATTTGTTATGTCTATTAATGATGGGTGGGGCATTTTGTTTCTGGTGGTGGGCTGTCCGCTCATTGGAGGAATGCCGATTACAGCTTGGATTGTGCAGACTCTAACAGGCCAGAAACTCAAGGCGTTGGGCACAGGCAATATTGGCGTATCTGCGGCGTTTTACCACGGCGGTACTGGGGCAGGCGTGTGTTCGGTTTTGGCGGAGGCGGCAAAAGGGATTGGATGCGTGTTGGGGGTTCGAGCGCTGCTGCCGCTCAATCCAACCTTAGAACTGGCGGCGCTGGTGGCGCTGGTGGCGGGTCGCTTTTGGATTGGGCGCGGAGCAGGTACCACCAATGCGGTGTGGGGGGTGACGGCCTACGACTGGCGAGTGGCACTCACTATGTTTCTGGTGAGCGGGGGCATGACGGCGGTGGTGCCAGAGCGACGGAAAATTCGCTGGCTGGCGTTGATGGTGTTGCCTATTGTGATTGCACTGATGCGGCAAGACTTATCTGAGACTTTGATGGCGATCGCCCTTTCTGGCCTATTGGCTTGGGTCTATACTCAGCGCTCCGAAGACTTGGCACTTCCGGCAGGGCAGGCTAACGCAGAAAGTCAGGGTGCATTTGAGCTTTTGGGAGGAAATAGCGGTTTGGTCTCTTTAAATCAGCCTTTACTTGCCGATAAAGTCGGTCAAAAGGCCGCAACCTTAGGGCAGCTTATCCGCTGGGGGTTTTCAGTCCCCGAAGGATGGGTACTACCCCCAGGCGATGACGCAGAGCCGTTAATTAAGGCTGTCAATCCGAGTGTGGATCAGCCTTGGGTGGTGCGGTCTTCTGCCATGGGAGAAGACTCCGATCAGGCTTCAGCGGCGGGGCAGTACCAAACGGTGCTAGATGTGACCTCAAGGGCAGGGCTACGACGGGCGATCGCCCAGTGTCAAGACTGCTACGATGACACTGCCGCCGCGCAGTATCGCCAGAGCCGAGGCGTTGGGGAAGGAGGAATGGCGGTGATTGTGCAGCGCCAAATCCAGGGGCAATATTCGGGCGTGGCCTTTAGCCGTGACCCGTCTTCTGGGGATGGGGAGGTTGTGGCGATCGAGGGGTTGCCAGGGCTTGCCACCAATGTCGTGTCAGGGCACGTTACCCCAGAGCGTTATTTAGTCACAATGCCAGCCAAAGCTTCAGCCCCATCCCCGTCTAACAACGGGGTGACAAAAGGGGTGATTACGGGCGAACCCGGCCAGATTCCGGCAGAGATTATTGAGCGGGTTGCAGTGCTCGTCCGAGAGCTAGAAGCACGCTACCACGGCATTCCTCAAGATATGGAGTGGACTTATGACGGCACAACGCTATGGGTACTGCAAACGCGAACCATTACGACACTACTGCCGATCTGGACTCGTCGCATTGCGGCGGAGGTGATTCCTGGGGTAATCCGTCCCCTCACCTGGTCTATCAACCAGCCGTTGACCTGCGGCGTTTGGGCTGATTTATTTAAATCCATTTTAGGTGGACGTTCGGATCCCTTTAGAGTGCAAGAACTGGCGACACTGCACTATGGTCATGCCTACTTTAATGCAACGCTGCTGGGTCAGCTCTTCCGTCGGATGGGGCTACCGGCTGAAAGCCTAGAATTTTTGACGCGGGGTGCCCCCATGGGACGACCTTCTCTTGGGGCGATGCTCAAAACCTTACCAGGGCTAACAAAGCTGGCACTTCAAGAATGGACGTTGCCCAGTGCCTTTCGCCAGCAAAATCGAACGGTATTTGCACCGCTATTGGAGGCGATTTCCACACAGCCCTCTCTCTCAACCCCCACAGCTATCCTAGAGCGCGTTGACGCACTGCTTTCGGCCTTGCGTGGAGCCACATTTTTTAGCATTTTGGCTCCCCTTAGCGCTGCCGTTCGGCAAAAGCTATGGCGGGTTGAAGATACTGCCCTCGATACCTCTGTCTTACCGGAGATGGCAGCCCTGCGATCGCTCCACGCACTTGCTTCTGGTCATTCACCCACCCTCGATTCTGAATCCGGTTCTCCTGAACTGGAGGCATTTTTAGCGCAGTATGGCTACCTGAGCGATGTGGCAACAGATATTTCCATCCCAACCTGGCAAGAAGATCCACAGCCGGTCTGGCTGCTCTTGCAAAATCTTGGGTCTACGCCAGCACCAGCGCCAACGCCAGCAAAGCGCCAAGGTTTGGTCACTCGAATTGTGCAAAAGCGGTTAACCCTCAAAGGTCAGGTGGCTGAGGTTTACAGCCGTTTATTAGCAGAGTTACGCTATGCCCTGCTGGCCTTAGAACAAGATGCGCTTTCTCAAGGGCTGCTCCAACAGGCGGGCGATATATTTTTCCTCACCCTCAGTGAACTGCGCGAGTGGGTCACGCAGCCCTCTCCCACACTCAAGGCAAAGCTATCTCAACAGGTTGTGGCGCGAAGCCGCGAATTTGAACTGGCCCAGGAACTTACGGGGGTGCCGACGGTCGTATATGGAACGCCCCCACCCCTCAGTGTGCTCCAAAACCCTACCCCTGCCGCCGGATCTCTATACGGGATTGGCGCTAGCCCTGGCATTGTAGAAGGGACGGTTCAGATACTGCGATCGCTCCGTCAGATCCCGACGACGCTCTCTCGCCAAACGATCTTGGTGGTACCCTATACCGATGCAGGCTGGTCGCCTGTTTTAGCTCAGGTGGGCGGCATTGTGGCAGAAGTGGGCGGTAGACTCTCTCACGGAGCCATTATTGCCCGTGAGTACGGCATTCCGGCAGTGATGGATATTGCCCAGGCAACCCAACGCCTTAAAAATGGACAGCGGGTTCGCGTCGATGGCTATCGAGGCATTGTAGAAATTTTGTAGCGGTACCACGGGTTTGCTAAAATCCCCTGATACTGAACCTAATCCAGAACTTGCCCCCTTAATATCTTTTTAAAATCCCCTCAATATTTGTGAATCTATGACTCACTCCACCCCCGCACCCCGCTGGAAATGCCTTAGACAAACCCTTGCGACGGGAGCCTTAATCTCCTGTACGGGTTTGCTGAATACACTTCCTGGACATGCAGCCCAACGGCTGACGGTGCGCTACGGCTCCTTTGAGCAGGGGATTCCGGTGTCAGACTTACGCCACTATGCCGAAACGCAACAGGTCTCCCCAGCCTTAGCAGGCATGTTGCAGTACCTCGACTCCGATGCAAAAAAGGGGCTACAGCCATTGCTACAGGCTCACTATTCTGTCAACATTGCGACGCTTGATAAGGTGTTGGATAGTAAAGTGGGTCAGGCTTTTCTGGCACAGGCTGCTGGGGCAATTTCCCCCTCTGACCCGTCCAATATCCAAGCCCTGCGATCGGCTCTGGTTGTGGGTTCCGCGCCACCAGGCCTCAGCGTATTAAGCGTTTTAGATGCCTACCCCAACACAAAACTGACGGTGGATTTTCCGAAGACAATGGCACTGGTACAGCAAGCCATGCCTGACCCACCCAAAGATCGATTGGCTTCAGTGCCCCTGTGGCAGACCCTTGTGGAGTATCAGGCAATGACGGGCGTTAACCAAACCTACCAAGGCTGCCTCTTTGGTGACTCCATCTCCTCGGCGCTGGGCAACAGCCTGGGTGCAGGGCGGTTTAATTTTGCCCTAGGCGGCATGAGCACCACGTCTTTACTCGCGCAGCTTAATCGGCTGGTACAGCAGCAGGTACAATGCCAGACCGCAGTGATTGCGATTGGCACCAATGACGCAATGTACAGCATTACGGATGCGCAATTTCAGCAAAACCTCTCTGGCATTATTAAAACCACTCGCACTGCACTGGGTGCTCAAAATATTATTTTGCTGCCTGCGTTTTATTCCACCGTAGAGGCCAGCAACAATCCACGCATGGCGGGTACGTTAGCCAGAGTGGATGAAATTAATCAGCTTTTACGCGCCGTGGCAAAGACCGAAAATGTCCCAGTCTATGGCGCTGTGATTCAGCCATTGTTTGAGCAGGGCGCACTGAAGCAAAACTACACTTTTGACGGGGTACATCTTAACCCAGAAGGACTCAAGATTTACCGTCAGGTTATCTTAGGCATCCTTAACCCTGCACCTGCGGCACAGTCTAAAGCAGTCAGCGGCGTTCGTTCTAATCCCCGCGTATTCCGTCGCTAGCCCAAGTTATGACCTTTTTCGGTTGTCTTGGCTGACGCGCTTTAGGTTAGATTTTTCTCGGATTGTCGAAAAACTGATCGGATTAGACCCAGCAAAATTGACATCTCCCCAATGCCATACAGTAACGATTCACTTACCTCTTGATTAACCGCTAGTTGATAAAATTTCCAGCCCTCACCATTCGTGACAATACCGTAGATATCAATTGTTTTTCCTAACTTTTGACAGATCGATTGACAGGTTTGCATTTCTACCAAACACTGAGCTGCGCCCTGTTCAAAATCATCTTTTTTCGCCTCAATCACGCACACAAACGGGGCTTCTAAATAAGCCCGACGCTCAGCAATTAGATAGTCTGCATTGCCACAAACATCATCCCCTTCTAAATAAGCGCCCTTCCAGACCTTGAGGCGATTAAATCCCTCTAACCCCTCCTCACAGATGGCATCTATCAACAACGCCTTAGACACTTCTAGGCTTTCTAGATCAAAGCGCTGTAGCCGCTCTAGTCTCTGACGAAAAAAGTTGCTAATGGGGATTGGCTGCGCCTCAATCACCCAGCGCTTGAGTTCTGTCACCCCCAAATGCTTAAAGGCTTCTCGATAGGTGAAGCTAGAAAAAGGTTTTTTCCGCTGTTGGATTGCCTGGATCATAGAAAATATCCTGCATCTCTGTGTCTACTACAATTATGCTCCGCCCTAAAGGTGTTGGGCTAGCGCAGCTTCATCGTTTTACTCTAAGGTGGATGCGGTCAGCATGTGCTAAATCAATGCCCTTTTTGCGTAAACACCTCCAATCCGTTGCAGGCTACACCCCTGGCGAACAGCCGCCCCCTGGTAGTCCTGTCATCAAGCTCAATACCAACGAGAACCCTTATCCGCCTTCCCCAGAAGTGTTTCGAGCGCTGCAAACCCTCGACGCAGAATGGCTCAGACGCTACCCAGATCCTACGGCGATCGCCTTTCGTCAGGCAGCTAACGAAGTCCTCAATATCCCCCCAGACTGGATTACTGTGGGTAACGGCAGTGATGAGCTGATTAGCCTAATCATAAGAGCGGTGGTAGAGCCAGGGGCAGCGGTTGTTTACCCCATGCCCAGCTACGTGCTGTACCGCACCGTGGCGCAAATCCAGCAGGCCCAAGCCCTTGAGATTGCCTACGACGAAGCCTTTCATTTTCCGCTCCAAAAAATCATAGAAGCACAGGGTGCCGTCACCTTTATTGCGTCCCCCAATAGCCCTATCGGAAATGTGGTCTCAGGGGAGGTTCTAGAGACGCTTGCGACCAACCTTCAGGGGCTACTGGTGATTGACGAAGCTTACGTGGACTTTACCGAGACCAATGCGCTGCATCTGGTTCGGCATCATTCCAACGTGATTATTCTGAGAACCCTATCAAAGGGCTACTCCTTAGCAGGGCTGCGGCTGGGGTTTGCCGTCGCCCACCCCACCCTCATTCAAGACCTCAACAAAATCAAAGATAGCTACGCCGTAGACGCGATCGCCGCCCTTGCCGGATCCGCTGCCATCCGCGACCAGTCTCACAAAAACAGCAATGTAGAGAAAGTTCTGCGATCGCGCGCAGCCCTGCATCAAAATTTAGTTGAACTGGGGTTTCGGGTCTGGCCTTCGGAGGGCAATTTTTTGCTGGTGCAGCCTCGAGAGACATCGGCTCTGGCTCTTCAGCAGCACTTAAAAACTCAGGGCATTTTGGTCAGACACTTTAACCTTCCTGGTGTTGCCGATAAGCTGCGCATTACCATTGGTACCGACGCACAAAATGAACAGCTTTGCCAAATTCTAAAATAAGACTTACGCAGCAGAGATTCTAAAACTCATCAAAAGAATGCCTTCGAGGTACCCTCTTTTGATAGCTTAGCCACTGCAAAAGAGCTAAGAAAATCACAGAGCTTATGCTCCAACTCACCAAAGGCTTACCCCCCTTAGATAATTCTAAAACCGTAGCCCGAGCCTTAAGCACCCAATAGAGCTAGAATAATTGCAATTTGACGCGAACTTGAGGCAAACGAATGGAATATATCGACCCCCAGAAAGCGCGTCAAGAACGAGAACGCCAAGAACGCGAACGTCAAGCCAGACTCAAAGCCGAACGTGACCGCAAAGCCAGAATTGAAGCAGAGAAAGCACATCAAGCCAAACTCAAAGCAGAACGCGACCGCAAAGCCAGACTTAAAGCAGAGCAAGAAGCCGCTAAAAAAGCACAGAAAGCAGAACACCCAGACAAAAAAAACACAGAGCCAAAACCTGAAGCCAAAAAGCCCAAAACCCAGAAGCCAGAGAATAAAAAGCCAGACCCAACAACCCTCACCTATAGTTCTATCTCCCCCATCCAAAACACCATCTCCCCCATCGCCCAACTGCCCCAAACAGAACTAAAGCCCCAAGCCCCCCTCAACCGCAACCCCCGCAATTGGAAAAACGAAAAAGCAGACGAACCCAAACCCTACCAAAAAGCAGACCTCAGCGGCCTCAAAGCAAAAATAGCAGAAGGTAGAGCGCAAAAAGAACAGAAACAACAAGAACCCCTACAGCGCATCCTCAACGACCCCAACAGCACCGAAACCCAACGACAAACCGCCAAAGTCCTCAGCGCCCGACTCAAAGCCCAAACCATCGAGAGATACCTCACCAGCGATCGCGTCACCCTGCTCGCCCTCCTCCCCAACGGCCAGCCCAACGACCAAACGAAATCCCTCTTCAACCAGTGGCTAGACACCAGCAAAGAGCGCCTTGGCCCTGGCGAAGAAAAAGGACTCGAACAATACTACACAGACAATAGCCGCACCCTCAAAACCCTCGAGTGGATTATTAACAGTGCCCAAAAACCAGACCAGCCCCAATCCCAACGCTTCAAACCCTACCTCACCCCCACAAACGACCCCAAAGACAAAATAGAACTCATCGCCCTCAAAAACGGCTCCCTCAAAGACCTCGTCAACAAAACCGACTCCAACAACAAGAACGTCTGGGTCAACGGCGACCAGATTGTACGCGCCGTCACCAAAACCGATGCCCAAGGCAAACCCGTCACCGAATACTTCGTGCCCAAAAATGGTGCAGAAGTCCATAGCTTGAGTAGCAGTAGCAACAGCGATCCACAACAGCAGAAACCACATACCGAATGGGTCAAGATCGCCCCACCCAGCAACGACCAAAAGATCGTCTCCGTCGACGCTACCGAACTGACCCAAGGCAAACAGCCCACCAGAGTCGCTTCAGCCCTCAACATCTCTGGCGCAGAACAGCACACCCACAAACGCTACAACGCCATCTCACAGCGATACGAAGACTACACCAACCCCACCTTTACCGAATACCAACAGCTACGAGGCGACACCCCACGGGTTTTAACTGGCTCCAATCTACGCAACGAGATTGGGATGGCGATGTTTAATTCATCCCTGGGCTTTACCCCCAACAATGCGCCCCAAGCAGGCACCCCTGAAGCCGAACTGCTCAAACAAGGGAAATGGCAGGGCGACTTATTTAACGGCACCACCCTCCCAGAGCAGTACAAGAATCTATCCCCTGAGCAGCAGAAACAGAAGCAAGAGCAGTTTAAGCGTCAGCAGGAGACCATTAGCAAGGTAGAGGAAAAGATCAAGGAGGTAGGGGGTGAGAATGCTAAAGTCACCACCCTACCCATCACGGTCGATGTGACGGATGCAAAGACCATTCTGCAACTGCCGTTATTTCGTGTGACGGGCAAAGACGGTAAAGACCGCTTTGTGGATGAGAATGGTCGGCTGTATCAGGATATGGCGGACTGGAAGGCCAATAACAAACTCCCCCCAGGACGGGTGAGCTATTTTGCGGATGGGCGCATTAATGACCGTAACAATAAACCCAACATCATCACTGAGAACAGCCATGCGGTGATTGATACGACGGGGGAGCGGGTGAAGTCTGTGGCGGATACGGTGCTGCCGTGGTTAGGGATTGCGGCGGGGGCTGTGTTGATTGCGTCGGGGGTGGGCGCACCCATTGGGGCGGGGCTAATCACGGCGGCGACGGTGACGATGGCAGGCGTTGGGGCTTATGGTCTTTCGCAGGGGGTGGGGACGCTCAGTGACCGAGGTGCTCATGGGCAGAGTAATACAGATCTGACTGATGCGGAGGTTAGAGAAACCTGGCTGGGTCTGACGGCGGATGCTTTGAGTATGTTTGCGGTGGGTTCGGCGCTGCGGTTGGGCAAGAATGGTTTGAAGGTTGTGGAGGAGGTGGGGACGGTTAGTAAGGCGTTGAGTGTGGGGGCGCAGTATGCGGATACGGCGGCGATTGGCAATTCGACGGTAGATCTAGCAAAGAATTGGGATAGGTTGACCCCGCAGCAGCAGTTGGCTTCGATTGGGCAGTTGGGCTTTTGGGGGATGAGTACGGGGGTCAGTGCCAAGCAGGCGGGGGGGATTAAGAATCTCTATGGCGCACAAAGTATTCGGGAATCTTTTGGGGGTAAAGAGATTCCGGTGGCACAATCCCCAGGGCTAAACCCAGGGGAGGTGAATGTTAGCTATGGAAAAGGTACGCCGAATGTCAATCATGGCGGCGAAGTTGACTCAGGGAATATTCAGATTCATGTTGATAAGGCGAAGGAAATAAGGAAAGAAAACTCACCACTTCAGAAGGTTAAAGATAAGGTACTTGGAAATAAACCTGAGTTTGAGTACGGGACGAAGGGTTGGGAACTCAATCACGAAGCCAGTAAGCATCAGGCGATGGCGGAAAGTGTGTTTGCCGAAGCTAAGGTACAGCGTGAAAAGGGCAATGCCAAAGCAGCAGACAATCTGGAGCAGGAAGCCCATGAACTACTACGGTCATCTTATGAGTATCGGGCATCGGCTAATGACCCACGGGTTAGAAATACGCCAGGGGATGGCGAGATTGCTGCTGGCAAGCGTCAGTATACAAACCACAGCGAGATTGAAAGCCTGATTGGGAAGAAGTTTAATGCGACAACGACAAAACTTCCGGCTGGATATCAGGTGATTGAGATTGAGCATGGTAGAAAGATTTGTGCTGTCATTAACTCCAGAGGTTCCCTTGATTTGTCGAAAGGGATTTTGCTGGTTAAGCCTGATGGCAAAATTTCGGTTGACCCACAAAACCGCACGAGTTACAACTACACCACTATCTACAGGAATGACCCTAGAGCAAGGGCTGATGTGCTTGCGGCTGGCTTTGGGTTAGATGGCTATACGATTCACCATGTGATAGCAGACAAGGTGGCTTCCACTCATCCATTAACAGTGATGGATATGCGGCTTAATAAGTTCACTGTGGATACGTTTGAGAATTATGCACCTCTGCCAATGAAGAATAAATTTTTCGAGCTACAGGGTGCTGAAGTTGGTCACTGGTCGAGTCACGAAAAATTTGACGGCATCGCTAGAGCCAAACTTACAGCCATCCAAGAAAAACTACAAATAAAATATTCCTCACCTATTTCTGAGTGGCCTAATCATCCAAAAAGAGATCAAATCGCTGCTGAACTGAAGAGGGAAGTATCAGCATTGCAATCGAGCACATTGTCAGACATTGAAAATGGCAATGTGCCTATGACTGATGAAGGATTAACTAATGGAATCGGGAGAATTAACTAATGTCTGAATTACAAGATTCGGTTTATTTACTATCGAAAGACTTTAATAGATTTCGTTATGTTCCGCGTGGTGACGGACACGATGTAGAAGCATTCAACTTTAATGGAATGACGGAGATTGATCGTGCATTCCAGAATCAACCCCTGAATCTACCAACCCCAATATTTTTTCATCAATACGAGTGTAAAAGTTATTTAGATCAGCTTGACAGCCTAAATGCTCTAGAAGGTTGCCCAATTTTCTCACAGCGAATGATTGATGCACTGTTGTCTGTACGAGCTTTTTCCTATAAGAAATACCCAATTGCAGTGCTGGAGAATCGGGGAGAGTTAGATCCGTATAAAGATGTAGAGAAATCCAAGAAAATGAGCTTGAGAAATGATTTATCTATTTTTCAAACATTGGAGTTTTTAGACATATTCGATTGGGATAAATCTGAGTATAGCCAAACTGATCTTGACCGCGAACTAAATACACCTGGCTACGTAAGGAAGTTTGTCTTGAAGACACCTGATGATGGATTTCCTCCCTTATTTCGTCTACTGTATCCTCCACATCTTCAATCTGTTGAGCTTTTTATCTCCAAGGAAGCCAGAGAAGCCCTCCAAGAAGCGGGGATAACTGGGAATGGGTTTGACTCACTATTGCGTCCTATGGGTAATTCAGAAATTGATGTTCCCATTCAGGAGATACCGGATCCGCAGTTAGATCTTAGGCTTGAAAAACGTCAGAAAATGATTGTTACAGTGTTTGAACGGGCTAAAGAGGAGCGGACAAAAGGCAATACTGCCATAGCAGACCGTTTAGAACAGAAGGCTCATGATTTGATGAGGGAGTGACGGGTAAAGCTCAAAATCTAGGTCACTTGATCAAACTCTGGAATAATCGTAGGGCTTGCGCAGCTTCAAAACAGGTGTCGAAAAGTTAGCGTCAGCGCATGTTGAGTAGAGAAAAGTCTTGAATCCACCGATGACACACTAGACTACTATAAATATCTACTTGTGAGACAAGTTAGCGATGTCTGTACGCAACCAAGGCTTCATCTCTCAAAGTGTCCCTGCTTGCGTAAGTCCCATAAAAAAATCATAAATTTCTGTTGAGAAACTGCCACGGTTGAGTGGGGATCGTCTAGGGTGCCCTAAAGACGGCTTTAGCTTCAGCGCTGAGCTTCATAAGACCCCATTATTGCGTATCTATGGAAGCACAGTTCAATACATTGCAGCTATTAAAAGACCTGAATACCCAGGAAAATCGGCGCGCTACAGACTTAATCCGATCTCCAAAGTTTTCTGCGGAACCCCTGCCGACCGAAGCCTCTAAAGGCGTGTATGTCACGCTTCACGGTCATTTTTATCAGCCCCCGCGTGAAAATCCCTACATTGGAACCATTGAGCGCCAGCCTAGCGCAGCCCCATTCCATAACTGGAATGAGCGCATCTGTCACGAATGCTACCGCCCCAATGCCTTTGCCCGTATTCTCAACGAAACGGGCGAAATCGTTGAAATTGTCAACAATTTTGAGTATTTGAGCTTCAATATTGGCCCCACGCTGATGAGTTGGCTAGAGCAGTACGACGGGGAGGTCTATCAGCGCATTTTAGAGGCCGATCGCAATAGCTGCCTAAGGCTGAACGGTCACGGGAATGCGATCGCCCAGGTTTACAACCACATTATTTTGCCCCTCGCCAATCACCAAGACAAAGTCACCCAAATCCGCTGGGGCAAGGCCGACTTTAAGGCTCGCTTTAACCGCGAAACCGAGGGCATGTGGCTGGCGGAGGCCGCCGTAGACTACGCCACCCTAGAAGTGCTCATTGCAGAAGGCATCAAGTTTATTGTGTTAGCACCCTCCCAGGTGCAGCGCTGCCGACCCATTGCCCCCGAGGCTGATCCCCAAGGGATGGACTACCCCTGGCAGGACGTGGGCGGCGGACAGATTGATCCCACTCGACCCTATCGCTGCTTTTTAGCGGGGGGCGATCGCGCCCGTGACTACATCGACATCTTTGTCTACGATGGCCCGATTTCGCGGGGCATGGGGTTTGAGGATGTTCTTAATAGCTCAGAGCAATTTGCCAGTCGGGTGGGTCAGGCCGTGCGCCACGACCGCAACACAGCCCAGCTCATTTCCATTGCCACCGATGGCGAAACCTTTGGGCACCACAAGCGCGACACCGAAAAATCCCTCGCCTATGGGTTCCGCCATGTGCTGCCCCAGCGCGGCTGGACGATTACAAACTTTGCCCATTTTCTAAGCATCCATCCCCCCACTTGGGAAGTTGAAATTAAGCCCGTTACGGCCTGGAGCTGCGCCCACGGTGTCGATCGCTGGCAAGAAGACTGTGGCTGCGGTGGGGAAGGTGGCGTGTGGCACCAGAAATGGCGACGACCCCTGCGAGATTCCCTCGATTGGCTGCGGGATCACCTTGCGCAAATCTATACCGAACTTGCAGAGCTGCTGTTTCGAGATCCGTGGGCAGCGCGCAATGACTATATTGCCGTGTTACTTGCTCAAACTCAGCCCATTAGTTCAGAGACCCGAGATCAGTTTCTGGCACACCATCAGCGCCATCCTCTCTCTGCCGCCGAGCAGGTCGATGCCTTACGTCTGCTTGAGATCCAGCGCTACGCGTTGCTCATGTATACAAGCTGTGGCTGGTTTTTTGAAGAGCTTTCACGCCCCGAAGGCGTTCAAATTCTGCGCTATGCAGCCAAGGCGATCGCCCTGGCAGGGGAAGTCTCTGGCACAGATCTAGAGCCAGAATTTATCCAACGCTTAGCGCTGGCACCCAGTAACGTAGAGCAGTTTGAGAACGGCGCGGGGGTGTATCGTCAGTTGGTGCTGCCATCCCAGGTGACACTGCATCAAATCGTGGCAAATTACGCCATGAGTTCGCTATTTCGGGCTTACCCAGAAGATTACTGGACCTACAGCTACCAAACGTGCCAATGGGACTTTGAAACGCACCGGATGGGCAATCTGGCCTTAGCCGTCGGTCATCTTCAGCTCACCGCAGATGTCACGGGTGAGTCTGTACAGGTGATTTTTGCAGTGCTGCACATGGGCGGCTGGGATTTTCACTGTGTCATTCAGCCCTTTACGGGTCGCCCCTACTACACGGCGCTCAAGCAGGCGCTCTTTGAGCAATTGCAACAGGCCAGCGTACCGCGACTGGTACTCGTCATGAATCAATACTTTGGCGATCGCTACTACGGCATTCAAAACCTGTTTGCAGAAGACCGCCATCATCTTCTAGACATGCTGTCTCAGGCCACCTTGATGCGCCTTGCCCAGATGTATACCCAGGTCTACCGCGATAACTATGGCTTACTCACCGCCTATCGCCGCGATGAAATAACGGCTCCCCAAGAGCTTTTAGTGGCGGCGCAGGTGGCGCTAGGCCATCGTGCCACTCAAACCATTCAGTCGTTGCCGTTAACCCTAGACAGCTCAGAGACTGAGCCAAACTATCGCATCCAGATGTCAGAGCTGACGGCGATCGCCACCGAAGCGCAGCACCTAGGCTGTCACCTGAGTTTAGAGATGATGGTTGCGCCCATTAACAAGCTCCTCAATACTTGGCTGTGGCGATCGCTGTACCACGACAACCCAGCCCTAATGCGGGACTTTACCGATCTCCTGAAGCTTTCGCGCAGTCTAGATCTCAAGGTTCAAGAAGATCGGCTCCAAGAGCTATATATTCAGTTTCTCCAAAAGCGATGGGTGTCCCAGTTTCTTCAGCTTGAGGTTGCAACTACGTTTATTCCAGCCGATGGTTCTCCAACGCTGCATTTATCCATCAGCAATGAAGCATCTTCTCCCGAGAAACCTCTCAACGTTCGTCCTTTTCTAACCCTAGGACAGCTTTTAAACATCGATATGCAGCCTTGGTTAGCGCTGCTGAAGTCTGCGATCGCCCAAAAATCAGCCGCGTCTCAAGGGCTGAATCGGGGCTTACTGAGTTGACGGCTTGGCAAAATTGACGGGGTCTTGATCTCGGCGATGTTTGAAGGGAATTTCGGGGCCTTGGCGATCGCCCACCAAAGCAGCCGTTTTCTCTAAAGATTCCCGCAGTCGTTTACCTGCGTAGATCGACATATCTCTAGGGATGCTGATGCGATCGCGCAGGTACCGCAGTGCCACATCAGACCCGCTCGGCGGCGTACACGTTTCGCCCGTCATCAGGTGAGTGAGGGCGCAGCGCAGTGCCTCATCCAATATTGCGTCGTCATTCGCAGGGTTAACGCGAACAATGTTGACGTGGTGCTTGATTACTCGCTGAAGTGCCTCTTTACGGGAGGTTTCTGGTTCTGGATAGGTAACATCGGGTAGCCCCAACCACGGGCCATTGTCAACGCGTGATTTATTAATCTGCATTTGCGGCTCATCGTTTTCCCAGCAGCCCCCCATTTGCGGCGGTAAATCATGGGCATGGGTGTGAAAGTCGCTTTGGGTGCCTCGATAGGTGGGTCGGCTTTCCATGCCGTCAAACCAAGCTGAAAAATAAGGGTTATCTTCTCGCAAAGAATAGCCTTTGTAGTAGTAAAGGCTGGCGTTCATGCGCTCAACGTAGGGCGTAAAAATAACGTCAGCCGTGCCAAACTCTTCTAAGAAGTATGGCCCTGGCGTGCGGCTGAGGGCTGCTTCGACCTGGGCAACAACGGCAGTAAACTGTTCACGGCTCTGCCAATCTTCGCGTGAGGAACGGCTTGGACGGCAGAGCCAGCCACACCAAGCTCTAAATAAAAGTCGCTCGAGTTGCCGCAGGGGGCGTACAGCAGAATCCGTCATACCTAGCCCCAAAGCGCCAAAGACCCGCTCTAGGGCGATTAAAATATCGTCGCTTTCTGTAATAATTCGACCGTCTAGCTCAAGGGCAGGCAGCATGCCTGAGGGAACCTTGCGCTTGTACCAGGTTTCCTTTTCGCCATAGCAAAACATGGTGACTTTCTCAATGCGGTAGGGAATCTGCTTTTCCTCTAGCCACAGCCATATTTTTTGGCAGTAGGGGCACCAGGCATGGTTATCGCGGTAGAGCGTCACGCGCACATCTGCTTCGGTTTTTCCAAAGAGGCGCAGCCGAGCTTGGGCGTTGGTGGGGCCATTGACGGTATCAATTTGAAAGTCTGTGAGGGCTTCTAGATCTGACCAGCTTAAGGCGGCGATGCTCATAGGTATAGGGTTGATGACTCCTATATTCTGCTACATCAAAGCAGCTCAATGTCGCGATGTGTCTTTCTCTAGGGCTGCAAAGCGTTTGTTTAATACGCTGTAATGCTTTGAATGCGGCTAGACCCTTAGATTTAAAACATCTAATGTTTGGGAAACTTTTATGTCCGCAAGGGCGGGTTTAGCTGATTCTGCACTAGAGAACCCTAGCTTTATCGTCAAAACCCGCCCTTGCAAAACCTGCCCTTGCAAAACCTAGATGTGATTTATTCTTGTGCCTAGGGTTTATCTTCGGTGTCAATTTTAGGCATATAGCCTGGACGATCTTTGCCTTCCCAACC
>JANNDV010000209.1:0-46047 GCA_031387975.1 Acaryochloridaceae cyanobacterium OTE_75_metabat_521
GCTTTCCCGTAACTTGGCGGCGAAAGGCATTTACCCCGCTGTGGATCCTCTAGATTCTGCGTCTACCATGCTTCAGCCTTCTATTGTGGGCGAAGAGCATTACGCAACGGCTCGTGCTGTGCAGTCTACGCTTCAGCGCTATAAAGAGCTGCAAGATATTATTGCAATTCTGGGTCTCGACGAACTGTCTGAAGATGACCGTACCGTCGTCGCCCGCGCCCGTAAAATTGAGCGGTTCTTGTCACAGCCTTTCTTTGTGGCAGAAGTGTTCACGGGTTCTCCTGGGAAGTATGTCTCTCTAGAGAAGACGATCGCAGGCTTTAAGAAGATCTTGTCTGGTGACCTCGATTATTTGCCAGAGCAGGCATTTTACCTGGTTGGCGACATTGATGAGGCGATCGCCAAGGGTGAGAAACTCAAAGCGGAAAGTAAGTAAGAGACACCCATAGGAGAACCCCATGACCTTAACCGTTCGGGTAATTGCACCGGATAAGACCGTCTGGGATGCCCCCGCAGAAGAAGTGATTCTGCCCAGCACCACAGGCCAACTTGGCATTTTGACAGGCCACGCCCCCTTACTCTCTGCTCTAGAGCCAGGAGTATTACGGGTACGCGAAAGCAAAGGCTGGCAGTCGATTGCCTTAAGTGGTGGTTTTGCTGAAGTAGATGCCAACGAAGTGACGATTTTGGTCAATGGAGCCGAGCGCGGTGACACCATTGATCGTGAAGAAGCGCGAACGGCTCTGGAGGCAGCTCAAGCTCGGTTAGCTAAGGCTGATCAGGGTGGCGATCGCCAAGAGCGCTACCAGGCGGTTCAGGAATTCAAACGGGCGCGGGCGCGTTTGCAGGCCGCTGGTGAAATCGTCCAAATCTAGTTTTACGCTAGTTTTAGAAAATCCCCTGCTGAAGTTCAGCAGGGGATTTTTTTACCGTGAACACTCGCTAGGCAGCAAGGCTGAAGTTTAGCGGAGAAGGTTTAGCAATGCCATACCCTTGGGCATAGTCCACCCCAAACCCGCGCAGCTTTTCTAAAATTGAGTCATTTTCGACAAATTCGGCGATGGTCTGCATCCCAATCTCATGTCCAATCCGGTTCATGCACTCGACCAGGGCGCTATCCACAGAATCATTCATAATATTTTTAATAAAGCTGCCGTCAATCTTCACATAGTCCACCGGAAGATTTTTGAGGTAGGCAAAAGAACTCATGCCGCTGCCAAAATCATCTAAGGCAAAAGAGCAGCCGATGTCCTTAATTTCTTCAATCAGGTGAGCGGCCTTGCTGAGGTTGGCGATCGCCGCCGTCTCTGTAATTTCAAAACAGATCGTCTCGGGCAAGATGTCATGCGCCCTAAGCTGATCCTTTAAGAACACCAAAAACTGATCGTCGCTCACGCTCACCCCCGACAGATTGATGGCATACACACAATCTGAATCCTGAGAGTCTGCCAGCCTATTTTGGGTAAAAGACTGATAGCCCGCAAAGAAATGGCTGACCACCCATCGATCAATTGAAATCATTAGCCCATAGCGCTCCGCTGCCGGAATAAACGCCATAGGTGCAATCACTTCACCCGTCTCTGACACCATCCGTAGCAGCAGCTCGTAGTGGGTCTTTGCGCCAGAGGTTAGGTCAATCGGCATAATCTTTTGCTGATATAGACAAAAGCGCTTCTCCTCAAGGGCTTTTGTAATGCGGGCAATCCAGTGGCGTTCTCCCCGCTGCTGTACCAAATCTAAATCATCCGCCTGATAAACATAAATGCGGTCGCGCCCTCGTTCTTTTGCGGCATAACAGGCAGCATCCGCCGCACCCAGAATAGAATTGAGGTCACGGCTCTGGGCATTAATCGACACCAGACCAATACTGGCTCCAATACTAAAGGTGTTGCTCTGCCACATAAACCGGAAGTCTTGAATCATTGCCAATAGGTGGTCTGTAACGCTGTTGGCGTTCAGGGGGCTACAATCGTGAAAAATAATGCCAAACTCATCACCACCAATCCGCGCAAGGGTATCCGTTGTGCGGAGTCGTTGCCGCAGCAGTACCGAAAGCTGACGCAACAATTCATCTCCGGCAACATGACCACAGGTATCGTTCACAATTTTGAACTGCTCTAGGTCGAGATAGCATAGCGTATGCTGCTGTCCGGTTTCTTGAGCGTTGGCGATGGTCTCGACGAGCCGCTCCTCAAATTCTCTACGGTTCACTAACCCGGTCAAAAAATCATGACTGGCCTGCCACGACAGCTTTCGCGTTAAGACATTGTGCTGCGTCACGTCCCGAAACACGAGCACAATGCCAATGATCAGATGATTGCGATCGCGCACAGGAGAAACACTGCCATCAATGGCACACTCAGCTTTGTCCCGTGCAATCAGCAAACTGGCATGGTTCAGCCTCACGGTCTTGCCAGTGCTGGTAACGGCTGCCAACACATTTGCGACTGTCTTCTGCGAAAGCGCTTTTGTGACACGAAAGACCTCGGCAAGGGGCAGCCCCTTGGCCTGTTTTAACGGCCATCCCGTTATCTGTTCAGCGGTCGGATTGAGATATTGGATCACCCCATTCACGTCGGCTGTAATCACCGCATCGCCAATAGACTGGAGCACATTAGCCGCCAGCTCATTATCCTGAAACATGCTTTGCTCCATCGGGGTAAACGCTGTCTGGGAACGCTGTTGGCGCGTCAATTTCAGCTTGAGGTTCTCGGCTATGATTTGCTCAATCGATGGCTCGCTCATATCTGGTGACTTGGTCTAAGCCCAGCGTCAAGACTTCTTTGGTTCCACAGAAAACGGCTCATTTTTTCTATTAAGCGATATTTTTTACTCAGTATAGTGCGATCGCTTCAGATGTCTAACGTAAGATTATCGCGACTTTTTGACAGGGGCTGATCGCTTCAGTTTTGAATCAGTTCTAGGCTATGCCGCACTTGCCGCTAGTTTTTGGGCATAAAGGGCTGCCCCAAGCAGACCAACCTTAGGATTGATAATGAGCGATATGCTGATATTTTCAAGCAGCGATCGCATTCGTCCTTTGTCTGAAAAATTCTCGAGAAAAGTACCATCCTGAAGCTTCGGCAAAATTTTTGCACCGACTCCGCCAGCCAGGTATAACCCACCGTAAGGTAGGCTTTTAAGCGCTAAATTGCCTGCTTCTGCGCCATAGGCCGCAACAAAGAGTTCGAGTGCCTTAGCACAAAGAATATCGCTGTTTGCTAGGGCATGAGTGGCAATGACCGCAGCAGGGTCTTTTTGCTCAAACTGCGCTTCTACGGCATCAGAAGCCACGGCAAAACTAGCGCTGCGTAGATATTCATAGATGTTGTAAATGCCTTGACCGGATACCACGCGCTCTACAGAGACACGACCGTGACGCGATCGCAGAAAAGTCATCAGCCCCACTTCTAAGTCAGTGCGTGGGGCAAAGTCAGCATGTCCCCCTTCAGTAGCCTGTACCGCGTAGTCATCACCTTGCCAGATCAGCAGCGCCTCACCCAGGCCAGTGCCTGCACCCAGCACCGCCATGGGGGCCTGAGAGACTTTAGGCCGATCTTGCAACACCACAACATCTTCTGGCTGAAGGGCTAAAATGCCGTAGCCTACCGCAGCAAAGTCATTAATGAGGCGAATTTGGGCAATCCCCAAGTCGGGTTCCATCTGCCGTGCGTCTAATTGCCACGAAAGATTAGTGACAAGGGATTGGTCATTTTGGACAGGACCGGCGATCGCAAAACAGGCTGCGGCGATCGGGTCGCTATTTTCCGCCTCGCGTAAAAACTGTCTCACAATGGGGCTTAGGTGCTTAAAGTTAGCGCTAGGATAGCTGGCCTCATGGAGCGTCACTAGCCCTGTGGCCGTTAATTGGCTTAAGTGTAATAAGGTCTTGGTTCCGCCAATGTCTCCGGCTAGTAGCTGCGTCATGCCCCAATCGCTCCCTGCAAAGGTTCCTTGCTGATTATGCCTGATTTATGGGCATCTACCATTGAGGCATCATAGGCAGATATGCTAAGAAAAGATCGGCTTTTGTTAATGTAACGGCGCTCTTCTCAGCAATATGGACGCTCCCAACCTAGACCCCAAAGATAAAGCTTCTGTCCCCCTCGACGATCAGCCGTTCACCTCTGCGATGCGAATTTTTGGTGGCGTGACCTGGGGCACCATTACAACCCTCGGCATTGCAGTCATTTTAATTTTAATCCCGCAGGTTCCACGCCCGTGGCTCTGGGGAATTATTCCGAGCTGGGTGGGGTTAGTCAGCCTAGGCATTGTTTTGCAGTGGTCTGTTGCGCGTGGTGTGTGCCCCAAGTGTGGACATCCTATGATGGTGCCGTCTACGGGCAAACGCTGTCCAGAATGTCGCGCTTATCTTAAGGCTGTAGACCGCACGATTGTTAAAATTGCGTAGTCTTTAGACTAGCGACGCTGGGGGTTGGTAGCGCCTCTAGAAGTCTGAGTTTTGGCGTCGAACTGGGCGCAAGCTTGGTTATAAAGCTGCTCATTGGCTTTGGCTGAAGTCCAAAGATCGACAACCACGTTAGGGTAGCTCACACCAAGCTGAATGCCGTAGAGCTTTTGCTCAAGCGGAGCCAGTTTCCAGGGGGTGTGAATTTGCTCACCCGGAATGGTTGCCAGTTGCGGTAGCCAATGTCTGACGTATTCTCCTTTGGGGTCGTAGTCTTTAGACTGCTTCAGGATATTAAAAAACCGAAAGCCACGGGCATCATTGCCTACCCCAGCGGTATAGTTCCAGTTGCCCCAGTTGCTGCAAACGTCATAGTCAATCAGCTTAGATTCAAACCATTCTGCGCCCATACGCCAGTGGATGCCTAAATTTTTGGTCAAAAAGCTGGCGACGTTCTGCCGACCGCGATTCGACATAAAGCCTGTGGTCAACAGCTCCTGCATACTGGCATCCACCAACGGGTAGCCCGTTTGACCGTTACGCCACAGCTCAAACCTTGCCCAGTCTTCTTTCCAGGGGAGTTTTAGGCCGCGTAGCCCCGAGGTGTGGAAGATGCGATCGCCGTGTTTTGCGCTAATCCATCGAAAGTAGTCGCGCCATAACAGCTCAAAAATAAGCCAGTAGGTCGAGTCATTTTTGACCCGTTCTGCCTCGTACTGCGCTACCTGAGCGTTAACATAGCGCGGCGAAAGACAGCCCAGCGCCAGCCAGGGCGATAGCTTCGAGGAATCATCAGGATCGAGCATCCCGTTGCGCGTTTGTTTGTACACCCGCAGACGGTCTTTC
Organism: Acaryochloridaceae cyanobacterium OTE_75_metabat_521; assembly: GCA_031387975.1. GTDB lineage: Bacteria > Cyanobacteriota > Cyanobacteriia > Thermosynechococcales > Thermosynechococcaceae > JAAURS01. Next base: position 5,255 of record JANNDV010000209.1, read on the forward strand.
TCCCAGATATAGGTTTTCAGCCGCTTCAAGCCTTCTGTTTCGCCGCCCCTAAACGTCTGCACTGCACGAGGGTCAGCCGTTGTCGCCTCTACGCCAAGCTGTTCTAACGTGGGGCAGTCTCCGCAGTCGATATCAGGCAACGGCGGAAACTGATCAGGCGCAGGCAGGGGTTGGGCAATTTTAGACTCGGCTTCAACCCGTTTACGAAACTGCGTAAAGATTTCTGGAATCTGCGCCACTGCAAAAGGGAGTTCTTCGGGCGCGTGGAGGGTTGCGCCCCAAAACGACTGATGGCGAATGCCCAATGCGTCCAGGCGTTGCTGAAGTGCGGCTTCAACCGAAACTTCTTCAGAGGTGACTTCTTTATGAAAATACACGGCCTCACAGCCTAACGCCTGAGCTAGTTCCGGCACAATGTGTTCTGGCTGACCGATGCGGATGAGGAGGTTGCTTTGGTGCGATCGCAGTGACTCCCGCAAAGCCAGCACGCTCTCCCGCAAAAACCGAGCGCGAAATGCTCCGGTCTTTTCAAACCCGAAAGACGTTTGCCCAAACTGGCGAAGATCAAAACAGTAAACGGGAACAGGCTCAAATTGATTTTGCAGCGCTGTGTGCAGCGGCGCATGATCATGCAGCCGTAAATCGTTGCGAAACCAAACTAAAACACGCATTACTGCACTCAACTTCAGTCCTAAACTGTACTTTCTGAACTGAAACGTTTCAATGCTTTACGAACCGTTTTCCTCGTTTCGGTTTAGGAGCTGGTCAAGGATGCGACGGTTTTCAGTCTGGAGTCCTCTAACTTCGCCCTGTATCTCTCGAATTTCGCCTTGTATCTCTCGGATTTCACCCAGAACGGCGTTGAAGTTCTGCTGGTGCATGTCCAAAGCCTGTTGATGCAGCTCGGCAATGCTACTGAGGCGGTTAATACCTTCAGTGTTCCGCTCAGACACATCAGCAAGGGTATTGATAGACCCTACAAGCCGATCCAGCATTTCATCCGTCCATCGTTCCGTCGTCATAGTAGTTGTGTTTCTGCAAAATGCACTTTTAAGACCATAAAGACATCTCAAATTTTAGCTCGTCGCTTTCTTTTTAGAGCAGGGTCAACCGATGTCCCCGCCATGGGAATCACCTGATCTCGTCGCTCTACCTCAAGCCGTTTAAGATGCTCATAATCGACCCAGTGAATACAGTCTACCGGACAGGTATCGATCGCTTCCTGCACTACGTCTTCCGCATCTCCATCTTGGCGAAACACGCGAGAACGACCATGCCCTTCTTCAATATAAAAAGTATTGCGAGCCACCAGCGCACAGTGACGACAGCCAATGCAGGTGACTTCATCCACATAAACTCCGCGCTGCCGAAACGTGCCGCCCAGCTCTGGCTCTAACCCTGAACGGCTTTGCTGGTTTCTTAAGTGCCCACCCAACTCCGGCTCGGCACCCGATGCGGATGCCGCTGCTTCTGTAAAATGGAAGCTGCCGGAGTTATATGCATCATGACCTGACATTATGCGCTCCAGCGCTGCACCACAAGCCGAATGCTGCCGTCCTCGGCCTTCGCTTCTTCAGTGACCTGAAAACCCTGAGCCTTTGTAGTGCTCAAAACAGTGTGGTAAGCATACCGCTGCGTCACCAGATTCAAAAACCGATCCACAGACCAAGCCTGCTGCCAAAAATCTAAATCAGTCACTAGCTCGTACTCTTGACCATTCCAGCTAAACCCAACGCCATAGCCATTTTCTTGATCAACCACTAGCGCTGCGGTTTGAGTTTTCCCTCGATAGCCGACCACAGGCTGGGGACCCGTCTTCCAATCTAATCCCAGATCGGTCAAAGCGGATTGTAAGGCGGGTAAACTGCGAATTTTGGTTTTGATTTGGCTGAAATGTGACATATCAAACTCTTTTAACTAAAGGAACGATCAAAAAAAGTTTCTTAAAATCTCCGTGTCGAGATCTCTACCACTGGCGCACTTCAGCCTTCGCCGAAGTGCGATTGGATGCTACAGCCTTCTGGGCAAAATACTCAGAGGTTTGCTCATAGCTCACCACCTGCCCTAAAAGCGCCTCAATGGCGGCAGTGACCTCTGCACAAGAAGAACCCATGATTCCGGTTACTTTTTCTTGAACACGCCCGTCGGGATAAATTATGAACTCTAAGGTTTCCATCGGTACTGCATCCCATCAAAAAGACGTTAATGATTCTGGGCTGCTTCACCCTGTCGCTCGTTACAGGAGAAGCGTCTGAAGCACGCTTATGTAACAAGTTAAAGCATATCTAACTAAGTGTTGCGTACAAGGACAAGACTCGTCAAGAATTTAAGCCAATTTTATGGGCTTAATCCTTTAGGGTAGAGGCATTGGACGTTTTGCTAAGCTTTCTAAACTTGGCGCTCTAAAAGGCATTAGACACAAATAAACCTTTTGCACGAATATGACCCTCTCCCCCAGCCCCTCTCCCAGAACGGGCGAGGGGAGCCGGAATTAGCCCTTCTCCCCTGGTGGGAGAAGCGGTGTCCTGAGCCTGCCGAAGGGGGTTGGGATGAGGGGGCTTGGATTGATGCAAGAGGTCTATTGATGTTTGAGAGGATGTCAGCAAGGTGCCAACGCTAGAATTTTAGGTATAAGGGTTGACCGCTTTCGGATTACTATAAAAGTTGGTTTGCGTTAACGCGGTAGGCAATTCAAATTACTCAGGCAAATGTCTGTAGGTTGGTTCAGCGCTAGGACTTCGTAGCTTGACGATTCTCTAAAGTGTGATGGAGCGCCTAAACCTGTTGGTAAAACGCTGCATCTTTAGAAAATACCTATGGCAAATACCCATGGTAGATACCCATAGCAAATACCCGTTAGCAAATACCCAACTTTCAATCCCTAACGAGAGAACACCATGAGCAAAGACGAAATCTTTTCTAAAGTCAAAGCCATCGTTGCTGAACAGCTTAGCGTTGAAGCCGATCAGGTAACGCCTGAAGCTAACTTTCAAAACGATCTCAACGCCGACTCCCTTGATGTGGTGGAGATGGTAATGGCTCTCGAAGAGGCCTTTGACGTGGAAATTCCCGATGAAGCGGCGGAAGAAATCAAAACGGTTCAAGATGCCGTCGATTACATCTCTGGGAAGGCAACGGCCTAACTAAAATCGCTTGTTTAACCTTGCCTTTGGCTCAGGAAGCCTTTCTAGACAGACATCATGACTAATTCTGAACTACACCGCGTTGTTGTCACTGGCCTAGGAGCCTTTACGCCCATTGGAAGCACTGTTGCTGACTATTGGGAAGGTCTGCTGGCAGGTCGCAGTGGCATTGGGCCGATTACGCTGTTTGATGCCTCTCGCCACGACTGCCGAATTGCGGGTGAAGTCAAAGGCTTTGACCCCGTTGACTATATGGATCGCAAAGATGCAAAACGGATGGATCGTTTTGCTCAATTTGCGGTAGCAGCAAGCAAGCAGGCGATCAAAGACGCTGATTTGGTGATTGATGACAGCAACGCGACCCAGATTGGCGTGATGATTGGCACGGGCATTGGAGGGCTAAAGGTTCTCGAAGACCAGCAGGAGATCAATCTGACCCGTGGGCCAGATCGATGCAGCCCGTTTATGATTCCGATGATGATTGCCAATATGGCTGCGGGGCTAACGGCGATTCATTTGGGCGCGAAAGGGCCGAATTCTTGCGCGGTGACGGCTTGCGCTGCTGGCTCTAATGCCATTGGGGATGCGTTTAGGCTCGTGCAGCGGGGCTATGCCCAAGCGATGGTTTGTGGCGGAACTGAAGCGGCGGTTACGACTCTTTCGGTGGCAGGATTCGCCTCTTGTAAGGCGCTGTCGATGTCTCGCAATGATGACCCTACCCACGCCAGTCGACCCTTTGACCGTGATCGCGATGGATTTGTGTTGGGTGAAGGTGCGGGGGTCTTAGTCTTAGAGGAGCTTGGGTTTGCCCTCAAGCGTGGTGCTAGGATCTATGCTGAGGTTGTCGGCTATGGCCTAACCTGTGATGCCTACCACATGACGTCTCCAGTCCCTGGCGGTGAAGGCGCGGCGCGTGCCATTGAGTTATGTCTTAAAGATGCTGGCCTTACGCCCGATCAGGTGACGTACATCAATGCTCACGGCACCAGTACCGGAGCCAATGACCCGACAGAAACCGCCGCCATTAAGCACGCGCTAGGAGACAATGCCTACAAAGTTGCCGTTAGCTCGACTAAGTCAATGACGGGGCATTTACTGGGCGGGTCAGGGGGTATTGAAGCTGTGGCGACTGTAAAGGCGATCGTCCATAGTCAAATCCCACCCACGATTAACTTGGACAATCCAGATCCCGAATGTGATCTCGATTATGTACCCAATCATAGTCGTGCCCAGGCGGTTGAGGTGGCGCTCTCTAACTCCTTTGGGTTTGGAGGTCATAATGTGACGTTAGCCTTTAAGAAGTATGTTGAGTAGGGGAAAGGCCGATTGATTGAATTGTTTTTTGTGATTTAGTTTTGCGTTAAAAGGCTTTCGGTGGTTAAAGGTAACGAGCCTGTGTCACCCGAGTTTGTAGCTGTTGTTTTGTCATTGCCGTCGAATCTAGGAAAGTTTAATTACTATGGTTGTTGCCACCCAGTCCGTCCAAGAGCTTTGTATTAATTCCATTCGCTTCCTTGCCGTTGATGCGATTGAGAAGGCAAAATCCGGGCACCCTGGCCTACCCATGGGTGCGGCTCCTATGGCGTTTGTGCTGTGGGATCAGTTTATGCGGTTCAATCCCAAAAACCCCAAGTGGTTTAACCGCGATCGCTTTGTGCTATCTGCCGGCCACGGCTCTATGCTTCAGTATGCCCTGCTGCACCTCACGGGTTACGACAGCGTCAGCATGGACGACATTAAGAGTTTCCGCCAATGGGGTTCTAGCACCCCTGGGCACCCCGAAAACTTTGAGACGGCTGGCATTGAAGTGACCACGGGTCCCTTGGGTCAAGGGATTGCCAATGGTGTGGGCTTGGCGTTGGCAGAGGCGCATTTAGCCGCCAAGTTCAACAAACCAGACGCGACCATTGTTGACCACTACACCTACGTGATTTTGGGCGATGGCTGCAACATGGAAGGCGTTTCTGGTGAAGCCGCTTCCATCGCCGGACACTGGGGCTTAGGCAAGCTGATTGCCCTGTACGACGACAACCACATTTCCATTGACGGCTCTACGGATGTATCTTTCACCGAAGATGTGTCGAAGCGGTTTGAAGCCTACGGCTGGCACGTCCTCCATGTCGAGAACGGGAATACGGATTTGGATGCGATCGCCGCTGCCATTGCCGAAGCCAAAAAGGTCACAGACAAGCCGACCATGATTAAGGTGACAACCATCATTGGTTACGGCTCCCCGAATAAGTGCAACACCGCCGGAATCCACGGTGCGGCACTGGGCGGCGACGAAGTGAAGCTCACCCGCGAAAACCTCGGCTGGGGCTACGCGCCCTTTGAGTTACCCCCTGAAGCCGTGGCGCACTACCGCAAAGCCATTGAGCGCGGTGCCAGCTACCAAGCTGAATGGGAAGCGACCTTAGCCCAGTACAAAACCAAATACCCTCAGGACGCGGCTGAGTTTGAGGCATTAACCTCTGTCAAACTCCCCAGCGGCTGGGACAGCGTGTTGCCTTCCTATACCCCCGCAGATAGTGCTCTCCCCACCCGGAAGCATTCTGAGAACTGCCTGAACAAGCTAGCCGCAGTATTGCCCGGTCTCATCGGCGGCTCCGCTGACTTGACCCACTCTAACCTCACCGAACTGAAGGGCATGGGTGACTTCCAAAAGGGACAGTACCAAAACCGCAACGTTCACTTTGGTGTGCGTGAACACGCCATGGGCGCAATCTGCAACGGCATGGCGCTCCACGGTTCTGGCCTAATTCCTTATGGCGCAACCTTCCTCATCTTCACCGACTACATGCGCGCAGCCATTCGGCTTTCGGCGTTGTCTCGTGCTGGATCGATTTGGGTCATGACCCATGATTCCATCGGTCAAGGGGAAGACGGGCCCACCCACCAACCCATCGAAACCCTTGCGTCTTTGCGCGCCATCCCTAACCTAACGGTTTTCCGTCCAGCAGACGGGAATGAGTGCTCAGGAGCGTATAAGGTCGCGATCGAGTTGGCAAACCAGAACGATCCTTCGCTGTTGGCTTTCTCTCGCCAAAATCTGCCCAACTTAGCAGGGACTTCAATTGCGGGTGTTGCCAAGGGTGCCTACACCATTGTTGAACCTCAAGGAACGCCTGATCTTATTTTGATTGGGACGGGTTCTGAGCTAAATCTTTGCGTCACGGCGGCTGAAACCCTCACCGCTGAAGGCAAGAAAGTGCGCGTGGTTTCGATGCCCTGCTGGGAACTCTTTGAAGCGCAAGATGCAGCCTACAAAGAATCGGTGTTACCGAAAGCCGTTACCAAGCGAATTGCAGTGGAAGCTGCCGCAAGCTTTGGCTGGCACAAGTACGTTGGTACTGAAGGTGATACCGTCACCCTCGATCGCTATGGGGCTTCGGCTCCTGGCGGCGTTTGCCTTGAGAAGTTTGGCTTTAGCGCCGAAAACGTTGTGGCAAAAGCCAAGGCTTTGCTGGGTGCTTAAGCTTTGAATTAAGCGCATCTTAAATTAGAAACTGGCGGCTGTTTTAAACTCCCGCCAGTTTTCTAGTATTTAAGTTAGAAGCGGTGGAGGAGCATTGCATATGCTCAGGTTTTTCACGAACCTTAAGCTGCTCACACCAAATTCTGTCGGACAGTGTGGAAGTAATGAATTTGCTACAGTAGATTTCAAGTTGCGCTGCGGCAGGGGCTTCAAAAATCATGCTCCCTCCCGGTATGACAACGCGCTCAAGAAACCAACTATCGATGTTCGAAATTCGAGCGATTTGAATATGACAGGTTGTATTGGTGTAGTGGCACAGTATCATATCGAATTCACAATGATGATTTGGATGCTCAGCAGATGAGCCACGACATTGAGTTCAGCCGCATGATTTCCCCCTCAGCTGATTTCAAATCAGCGGTTTCCTGGTCAGTCAGGGTGTTAACCCTTAGATTTAATCATCGCCTGGATCGATAATGATGCTTCCCTCAAACAAGGAGCTGTGGGTGAATCAGCTCATATCCTGCCGCTTTGAGCTTCTCATTAGAAACCTGCAAACTTTTGCGCTGAGTACTCAATTTAGAAGAGTCCCAATTCACAGGCGGCAGGTTGTAGCTAGAGCAAACAAGCTTGACCTGTTCTTTTACCGTCATCTGACTGTCGTCAACCAGGTTGTAAATTCCCCCAAGTTCATTGAGTCGAATGAAGTCGATCGCCCCAATGATGTCATCGCGATGAACCCAATTGATAAAGCGATCGCCCTTCCCCGGTATCGTCATGCCCGCAAAACCACCAAACATACTGACTAATTCTCGACCAGGGCCATAAATTCCGCCCAGTCTCAAAACGCAGATCTTCTGATGCTCGTTGGCAGCCTGCAATATTATTTTCTCAGACTCATGAATGATCTGGCTTTTGTAATCTAAGGGACTCACGGAGGAGGTCTCATCCACCCAATCTCCCTGCCGATCGCCATAGACAGAACAGCTACTCAAATATACGACTTGAGTCAGGTGAGGAGATTGTTTCAAGACCTCGGCCACATTTTTGGCAGTCGTAAGATAGGTCTTTTCATAGGTCGTTTCTTCAGCTTCCTGAAAGCCAGTAGGTGCAACGCTAACAACCAAGGTATTTTGATCTTGGAGTAGAGACTGTACAGCCGTGACATTGTCCCCTTTCATCAAGACGACTTTGGAGATAGCGGTAGACAGTGAAGCGACTCGTTCCCGACTTGTCGTTGTGCCAGTAATGCAGTGTCCCCGCTCTTCCCAGTAGTCGGCCAATGCGCTTCCCACGTAGCCGCAGCCAAGAACAGCAATATTCTCGAAGGTCGGACGGCGCTGAGTCTGCTGTCTCATCAGCTGCCGGAGATGATCCATGTTTAGCTCAGGGCTATTTTGGTCTGTAGAGTTATACATTCTTCAAGAAGCTCTAGTGTTAACTTTTGCAACAATTGTTTAACAGCTTAATAATCTTCAATATTTGAGCACAGGGCGGATAACCGTCAGTTCGGCAAAACACCGCTTTTGGGTGCAGAGGTCGCGATCGCAAGATGCCACAATAGTGAAAGGCATTCACTTCAAGCTAAATCACCTTGGCTAAACAGCGCATCGATCTTTTATTGGTTGAACGAGAATTTTGTGATTCGCGGCAGCAGGCTCAACGGCTTATTCGAGCGGGGGATGTTCAGGTCAATCGCCAGGTGATTGATAAACCTGGAACCGATGTGCCAGTCGATGCAGAAATTCACTTAAAAGCGAGATCGCCCTATGTCTCTCGTGGTGGCGAAAAATTAGCGAAAGCCTTAGAAACGTTTCCGATTACAGTACAAGACCGCATTTGTTTAGACGGCGGCATTTCGACAGGCGGCTTTACAGATTGCCTACTCCAGAACGGGGCGAAGCAGGTCTATGGGGTAGATGTGGGCTACGGTCAAGTGGCTTGGGCGCTCCGCACAGACCCTAGAGTGGTTCTCAAAGAACGTACCAATTTACGGCACCTTCTGCCGGAGAATCTTTATTTGCCAGACGCGCAGTGGCCTGATTTTGGGGTTATGGATGTATCATTCATTTCGCTGACAAAGGTGCTGCCTGCTTTTTGGGCACTGCTACTGCCGCCCCGTGAGGCAATATTATTGGTGAAGCCTCAATTTGAGGTGGGAAAAGACCGCGTGGGTAAAGGGGTGGTACGAGAGGTGAAGGATCAGGCTTGGGCGATCGCCACAGTCTTAAAATCTGTCCAAGACTTGGGGTGGCACTATCAAGGGCTAACCTGGTCTCCGTTATCTGGCCCTGCGGGGAATGTAGAATTTTTGCTTTGGGTTGGGATGCGGGAAAATGCCCTGGTGCCCGAGATGAATGAACTGGTGGCGATCGCCCAAGCGGCCCAGACTCAACTCAAAAAACCGCCACAACCTTAACGTTGTGGGTCTGTGTGTCTTTACTATTCTGTTTTTAACGAGATCGTCCCCCCGTCCCCATCTAGCACCATTGCAACCCCAACGGGCAGCGCCGCATTAACACCCTGATGCCCAAACGGAAGGTCAGAGACAATGGGGAGGCCAAGGTCGCCAAAGCGATCGCGCAATACCTCCTCCACCGTCCAGCTTGGGATTCCGGCAGGGGCTTCGCACTGGCTAAAGCGACCCAGGGCAATGCCTTTGACCTGAGAGAGCATGCCGCTGGTGCGCCACTGGGTTAGCATTCGGTCAATGCGGTAGGGGGCTTCGCTTACGTCTTCGAGGGCTAAAATTACGCCGTCGAAATTGGGCTGAAGGTGGGTAAATAAGCAGTGGGTTGCAACGGTTAAATTAGCGGGCAGCAGTAAGCCCGTGGTGGTGCCGCCGCCCCAACCTTTACCCTCAAGGGGTGGCAAGGGTTTACCCTCTAACCAATCAAAGAGGCGCTCTATAGACCAATCTGGCTCTTCGGCGAGGGTGGTGAGCACGGGGCCATGCACGCCAGAGACACCTTGGGCTGCAAAGGCCCACAAAAGGCTGGTGACATCAGAAAAGCCGATCAGCCATTTGGGTTGTGGGCTAGACCACTGCCACTGTTCGAGCAGTCGCGCCCCGCCATAGCCGCCCCGCCCCCCCAAAATGGCCTTATATTCAGTATTCTTTAACCCCATTTCAAGGGCTTGACGGCGTTCTGTATCGGTTCCGGCGAGGTAGCCCCAGCGATGGTCGTAGGTGGGGCAAAGATCCACCTCGTAGCCGCGCGATCGCCAGATTTCCAGCCCTTTCTCAAAGTTTGCCGTCTCCCGTAGCGCCCCACTGGGCATGATCACCCAAAGGCGATCGCCAGGTTTAAGCGGCGGCGGAATTTGGCAAACTTTCATCAAACAGCCTCAAACTTTAGGTGACGCATCTATGCCTGATTGTAGAGCCGTAACCCCACCGTAGCTAGACTTCAGGCGGATTAGTTTCGGCTTCATCCTCAGCAGACTCTGCCAAAAAGCGATGGGCTAAGCGTTTATAGGTTCCGGCACCAAAAAATTGAGGATAGCGATGAAAGCGATCGTACGCCCAAACTAGCTTTTCATCCTCTAAAATTTTGACCTGCTGAAATAGCCCTTTGCAGGATGGAATAAGCGACTTTGCGGCTTCTAGCGCATCAATCCAACGCTCAAAACTTTGCTCAAAGTTGGGTGCTGCGACTTTAAAGGTCATGCCAAATTGTCTTTTGTCTCAAGGGTTTCTTTCTCAGTTATAGCGACTTATCGGGTGCTCTTTCTAGCAACCTTTGCTAAAGCAGGATCTGCCGATCAAGATCGATCTTGAATGGGGCACTATACATTAACGCCACAAATTTAAATTTGCTTTTGCAGTAGTTGTCAAGTATGTATTAACAATACTTAACAATTGTGGAGGCGTTTGTCTAGCCTTACATTAACCCTGAAAGTGCTGCGACCATGAAGATTGTTCCCCTTTTGTTTTTATCACGACTTGCATTATTGAGCAGCGTTGCTTTCGGATCTATTCTTCCATTCTCAGGTTCTGGGCACTTTACAGGCGCGGCTTGGGCTGCCCCGCCAGATCGTCAGCCATTGGCCTTTGTGCCACAGCGGACGGTGGCTCAGGACGTGCAGCAGTTTGCGCTAGAGTTGGCAAACCGCGATCGCGCAGGTGAGGGGCTTGTCCCCATGAGTGTAGACCCGGTTCTCGCTCAGGCGGCTCAGTACCATGCCGAAGATATGCTGAGGCGCAATTATTTTGACCACTACTCCCCCGAAGGTGAATCCCCCGCAGATCGATTAGCGGCGGCGGGGAGACAGGGATATCCGGCTGAAAACATTGCCATGACAGAAGACCGCAGAATTCGGCGGATTCAGGCTCGAACATTAGAAACCTTTCAGCGTCAGTGGATGCAGAGTGCCGGACATCGCCGAAATCTGATGAACCCAAACTATGAACGGTTTGGCTACGGACTGGCAATTGATCCCGCCAGTGGGCGCGTTTTTGCGGTACAAATGTTTAGCCGTCGTTCTTAAGCACTCCTTCTGACCTCGGTGCAAAACACTTAGGGTTAAGGATTTACGATGGGTCGCTTGTTCTGGAGCGTTGGCTTAGGGATTGCATTACTGAGCAGCAGCAGCATGAGAGCTGGTGCTGCTGCCGTTGAGCTGAAACCTCGACCTTTAATAGATGCACAGCAGCAGGTGCGCTGCCCTGAGAAAGTGGTGGCTTACCAGACCGCTAGACCCTACCAAGAAGGCAGTTTTGCTTGGGATGGGACGGTGAACTTGGGGGCGATCGCAACGCAAGTCTCTCTGCTCAAAGTTGACCCCTTCAGCGTGACCTGGGTAGGCACACTCAAGTCGCCGTTTCAAAGCTGTCGGGCAGCCGCAGGCGTTGTTAAGGTGGATGGTCAGCCTTCAGAGCAATCCTATCTGCGAATGCAGTTCTTGAAGGGCAAAGTTTATTTCATCTTAGATATGACGGGGCTAACCGACGCCAACAATTTGACCCCTGCAATTTTGCGTCATGAAGTGGTTCAGGGAAACCCTCGCTGGCGTTGGGGCGGCACAGATTAAACACTCTCTCTCCCCAGCAGTATGTTGTTGTAACAACTCTTCAGCAGTCATAACTTCAGCCTTCAAAATGCAGCAGCTTCCACTTGGCTAAAATTCCTTTAAGAGCCAACTCCATTTAGCTTCACTTTAATTCGCGATCCTTATAGGTCTTTTTCCTGAAGGTCGTCGTACAGTTTCTCTAAAGACTGCTGCTGAGTTTTTCGAGACGTTCGACGGTAACGCTTGTATTCGAGCATTGGTTCGTCGTTATCAGTGCCCATGCGGTTTGTTTTTCGCTTAGTGCGGGCTTCAGGGTTACGGGTCTGATGGCGCTCGGTTTGAGCGGCAGTCACCTCATCTAAAAAACCTAAATAGTCGCCGTAGCGTTCCCAGTCGCCACTTACCGCACAATTGGGTTCATCTCGATGCAGACAGTCTGTAAATTGACAGGTGTGGGAAGTTAGGCGCGATCGCCCCTCTGGAAAATGATAAATCAGCTGCTCCGGCAGGCAGTGAATCGTGGGCTGGCTAAACCCTGGGGTATCCGCAAACAGTCCGCCTTTGGGCAGTTCAAATAGCTCAACGTGGCGCGTGGTGTGTTTGCCCTTGCGCCAATGCTCTGAAATTTCGCCCACCCGCAGGGTAAGATCCGGTGCCAGGGTATTGATCAGGCTAGATTTGCCGACCCCCGATGGCCCCGCTAAAACCGTAATTTTATCCTGAAGCTGCTGCCGGATCGACTCAATGCCAAGCCCTGTTTGGATGCTGATGGGGATTGACGCATAGCCCCAGGTGAGGAGGCGATCGCACCAATCTTTGCGCACCTCAATTGGCACCAGATCGGCCTTACTGAGTCCAATTAAAATATTGAGCCGTGTCCCTTCGATCGCCACCAGAAATCGGCTGAGCTGATACACATCAATCACAGGGTCTGCCATGGCAAACACCAGCAGCACTTGGTCAGCATTCGCAATAGGGGGGCGTTCTAGTTCACTGTGGCGCGGTAACACCTCAGAAATTGCGCCTCGCTGACCCTGCCAGTCGGGTTCTGAAATGACGACGCGATCGCCCACCATCACCTGTTGCCCCATCTTTTTAAGACGGGCACGACGGGTGCAGAGGAGTTCGGCCTGGGGTAAAGGCGATCCGGTTTGATCAAGCTGGACGCGATAAAAATTAGCCTGTACCGCAATCACCGTACCGACAATCGGCTGATCATCGACAAAAAGCGTCACGGAAACGGAGCGGCAGAAGGCGATTGTGACGCATCCAATGCACGCACCTGAAGCATAAAAAAGTCAGTCTTGTCTTCTAGTCGCTCAATCTCGTAGCCAGCCATCACCAAACTATCGGGTACCTGCTCAATCGGCTCTCCAGGGTCAAGCCAAATCTCCAGCAGCGTACCAGGCTGCATCTGCTGAAGCTTCAGCTTGGTGCGCACAAAGTTTAAAGGGCAAGGCGTACCCCGCAAATCAATCTTGGCATCCGGCATGAGCGCAGTAACCTCACTCATCGTCCACCAAAGAGTCCGCCTAAAAATCCCTCAACGTTTCCACCCTTTCCTGTTCGCTCCCCCCTGACTTGGGCAAGCTTTTCTAATAGCTCTCGTTCCTCCGCAGAAACGCGCGTTGGTATTTCAACAGAAACAGTAATCAGATGATTCCCTCGGCTCACAGGGTTTCCAAGTTTTGGCACCCCTTGATTTTCGAGCGTTAAGACCGTTCCAGGCTGGATTCCGGCAGGAATGGTCAATGCTTCCTCTCCCTGTACCGTTTTGACGGCTAGTTCAGACCCCAAAATCGCCTGTAAATAGCTGATCTTCAGATCAGACAAAACATTAATGCCATCCCGACGGAACTCAGGATCTTCTTGGACAAACAGATAAACGTATAGATCTCCGGTGGGGCCATTGCGCTCTCCAGCATCGCCCTCATTTGAAACGCGAAGGCGTGTCCCCGTATCAACACCCGGGGGAACGGTGATTTTGAGCTTTTTAGGAACCTGATTCTGTCCCTTCCCGCTACAGCCATCGCACTTATCGGAGATCGTCTGCCCCGTTCCGTTACAGGCCGGACAAACCGAAACCTGTGTAAAACTCCCAAAGGGCGTTCGGGTTGCTCTTCTAACCTGACCACCACCCTGGCAAGTGCCGCAGGTTTGAGGGCGCGTTCCTGGCTTAGCCCCTGAACCTTGACAGGTCGTGCAGTTTTCTAGATGCGTGATGCGAATCTGCTTTTCTCCGCCAAAAATCGCCTCACGAAACTCTAGCTTGAGATCAAAGCGAAGGTCATCCCCACGGGTTGGAGCCGAGCGGCGACGGGCGCCTTGGCCTGCCGCGCCGCCACCTCCGCCAAATCCACCAAAAAAGCTCTCAAAAATGTCGGCGATACCGCCCATATCCGAGAAATCTTGATAGCCGCCAGCACCAGCGCTAGCACTCACACCCGCTTCGCCAAAGCGGTCATAGCGCGCCCGCATTTCCGGCTCAGACAGCGCTTCATAGGCCGTATTGATCTCTTTAAAGCGATCTTCAGCTTCTGGCGCTTTATTCACGTCAGGGTGATATTTGCGAGCCAAGCGACGATAAGCCTGCTTTAGCTCATCGGCATCTGCGTTTCGAGCAACGCCTAAAATTTCATAGTAGTCACGAGCCATAGGGTGCAGGGTTTGTTACAGCGCTAACGTAAGTGACAATCTTTACTAGTCTACGACTTCATAGTCTGTAATGATCGTTTCATCAATGTCGGATCCGACGAACGTATTTTCGCTGTCGATATCTGACCAGCTTAAATCTTCACTAGAATCTGAGTCTGTGGCTCCAGCAGGAGATCTGCCTGCAAAAATATTTGCAGTTCCTATATCTGGAGCCTTTTGATACACGAGGGTACCAATTTGAAGCAGAAGCTGCTGAAGCTGATCGGTTTTTTGCCGCAGCATCTCAGGCGTTAGGTCAGACTGTCCGGCAATGATCTTGATCTCATCAATCAACGCTACAGCGCTTTTCTGAAGATCAGCACTAACGCGAGATCCATTTTCTCGAATTGTAGATGTGTAGCCATAGATAAGACTGTCCACATTATTTCTAAGCTGAGCAATCTCTTGTTGTTTGCGATCATGGTCAGAGTAAATTTGAGCTTCCTGACGCATTCGCTCTACTTCAAGCGTGCTGAGACCACCCGTATTAGAAATACGGATGCTTTGCTTGTGTCCAGTCCCTTTGTCTTGTGCAAACACGTTCAGAATGCCGTTCGCGTCAATATCAAAGGTCACTTCAATTTGAGGTACCCCACGGGGGGCTGGCGGAATGCCCGTCAATTCAAATTTACCCAAGCACTTGTTGTCTTTCACCATGGCGCGCTCACCCTGAAAGACCTGAATTTCAACGGAGGTTTGTCCATCGGTTGCCGTTGAAAACCCCTGAGAACGGCTGGTCGGCAAGGTCGTATTTCGATCAATAATGCGCGTAAAAACGCCACCTAGGGTTTCAATACCCAAGGATAACGGTGTGACATCAAGCAGCAGCAAATCTTTTACTTCACCGCCTAATACCCCAGCCTGAATCGCAGCACCCAACGCCACTGACTCATCGGGGTTCACAGAACGATCAGGGGATTTACCCCCAAAAAAGCGCCGAACTGCCTCTTGAACCGCTGGGATACGGGTAGAGCCGCCGACCAAAATAATTCGTTCGATCTCCCCTGGTTCAGAGGAACAGTCTTTCAGCGCCTGTTCTATGGGTTCTATGGTTGAGTCCACTAAGGACTTCACCAATTCTTCAAATTTTGCCCGGGTCAGATCCATTTCTAGGTGCTTTGGCCCAGACTCGTCTGCGGTAATAAACGGCAGATTAATGGAGGTTGTAATGGTGCTAGACAGCTCAATCTTGGCTTTCTCTGCTGCTTCACGCAGTCGCTGGAGCGCCATTTTATCTTTAGACAGGTCAATGTGTTCTTGGTCTTGAAAGTTGGCAATCATCCAGCGCAGAATGGTTTCATCAAAGTCGTCGCCGCCAAGATGATTATTGCCAGAGGTTGCCTTCACTTCAAAAATGCCGTCACCCATTTGCAGGATAGACACGTCGAAGGTTCCGCCCCCTAAATCAAAGACCAAAATTCGCTGTTCTTGGTCTTGCTTGTCGAGTCCGTAAGATAGGGCGGCAGCAGTTGGCTCATTGATGATACGCAAGACTTCTAGACCTGCAATGGTGCCTGAATCTTTGGTGGCCTGCCGTTGGGCGTCACTAAAGTACGCGGGAACCGTGATCACGGCTTGAGTGACAGATTCTCCTAGGTAGGCTTCGGCATCTTGCTTGAGCTTTTGCAAAACCATTGCCGAGATTTCCTGCGGTGTATAGGCTTTACCGCGAATTGAGACGTCAACGGTATCATCTCGCCCAGCCACGCAGTCGTAGGAGACGCGCGATCGCTCAGCATTGGTCTCTTGCCAACGTCGGCCAATAAAGCGCTTAATGCTGAAAATGGTATTTTCAGCATTGGTAACGGCCTGTCGTTTTGCAAGTTGGCCCACGAGACGCTCACCGGATCGACCAAACCCAACAATGCTGGGAGTTGTGCGTCCGCCTTCCGTATTGGGAATGACCACAGGTTGACCACCCTCCAAAACAGCTACGCAACTGTTTGTTGTTCCTAAATCAATCCCAATAACTTTGCCCATAGCCTAATGAAAACAAGTAGAGGATGTGCGAGATATAGCGGTCATGATGCCGAAAAGTCTTGATTCAAGTGTTCCCCAAAACACTTCGTTAACGTCATATTGCGCTTACAACTCATCTGTAGCAGCGTCAGATAAGTCTTTTTCTGGTTCGGCCTCAGCATCTTCTGGTAGCGATGCAACCTTTACCAAAGCGTGCCTTAGCACAAGTTCCCCTAACAAATATCCTCGGCGTAGCTCCTCAATTACTGTTCCTTCAGGATGCTCATGGGTCGGCTCGCGCATAATTGCATCATGGAAATTTGGATCGAAGGGTTGCCCTTCAACCCGCATCGGTGACACCCCAATTCTTTTGAGGCAGTCTACAAGCTGTTTATAAACGCCCTGATAGCTCTTGTGAATATTCACCTCTTCTTCGGTCTGAGGCTTGATATGGGTTCTCGCCCGCTCAAAGCTGTCAATAACGGGAAGCAGTTCGCTAATGGCATCTCGTTTGACTCGAAGCTCAATCTCGCCTTTCTCGCGGTCTGTACGCTTACGGAAGTTATCGAAATCAGCAGCAATGCGTATACATTGATTCGTACGCTCTTCGACCTGAAGGTTTAAGGACTCTACCTCAGTCGCAAGTCGAGTCAGTGCATCTGGCTCGGTTTCTAAAGTAACAGCATCGATCGTTTCAAAATCTGTTTCGGCTGGAACATCAGCAGCATGCTCGTCTTTACTGCTTTCAAACCCATCAGGATCTAGCATTGACTGGGATATCGCCGGATCGGTCGTGTCACTGCTCACACTGGGTTCAGAATGATCGGTATTCATTGCGGTATCACTGCCCATAGACTGATCTGTTTCGATTTCCTTAGAATCCTCGCTCATGACAGTTTCAGTGTGTTGAATCGTTTCGGGGTGGTCGGTACTCATGATCTGACGGTTTTTAGCCTTGGAGTGGATCTCACTTAAACTGTTTCCATCACTGCCCGGGCTATCACTTAAGTCCAGGACGTTGCAGAGAATAAGTTTAGGTGTATGTTTTGAATGGGCACGTTTAATAAGACTGTTAAACCTTATCCATGCTTTCTCTACAATAACGAAAGAGCACTGATTGTAAAGGTTTAAGCCCCAGTTTAGCACCGATGACACCTTTGGTTTGGTGGCATGCCGTTGCTTCTACTTCTTCATCTCGCCCGATCAATCTGTATGTTGTGATGGAGACATTTTGCTTGGATCTAGGGGCAATTTTTATGTTCTCGCTTATTCTTCCCCGATTGTTCAGAATTATTCCAGTGACATTTTGCTAAAAAGAGACTTAAAAATGGGCACGATTAAAGGGACGGCAATCTACATGCTTTTTCTTTAGGCTTTTTGCAGCCTTGCTTTAGAACATTAGAATATCCCTTAACCACTACATTGCGTCTCTTTTGAGATTTTAGTTGGAGCCTTATGGTCAACTCTTCTTCGCGGCGTGCCCTCATTACTCGACAAAGCTTTTCTCCGTTTGGGAATAAGCTCATTCAGACTGGATATATTGACCAAGAACAAATGCTTCAGGCTTCTGTAGAAAGTCGCCAGTCGGGCAAATCGCTGGTTGAAGTGCTCCAAGGGCTAACGGGTCGGCCACTGCCGCCAGATCTCTTGCGACAGTATAAACAGCAGCAGCTGTTTGAACTCAAAATTATTTACGGTATCGACTCACTTGACCCAGAAGTCAATCAAATTCCTACCGATCAGGTTGGCGATCTGATTGATCGCTACATTCCTCTTGACGTGTGCCGAACCTATGAACTGATTCCCATTAGCTTCAATCAGGATGACGATCCGGCTACGATGCTGGTGGCAATGGTGAACCCTGACAACCTGGAAGCGCAAGATCGCATCAATCGGTTTTTGCGTCCTGACAGCATCGTGTTGCGTCGAATGGTGATTGCGGCGGATGACTACCAGCAGTTAATTCAACGTTACCTAGATGAAAACGCCGCACGGCGAGCGAAGGTCGAAGCTGAACAGCTCACAAACATTGATCTGGCTGAAGACCTCGAAAGTATTGGTGGCTTTGAGGAACTATCTATTGATGAAGGCGAAACAGATTTAGGAAATGCGCTTCAGGAAGCAGAAACAGCACCCATTATTACGCTGGTTAATAAGGTCTTGGCAAAAGCCCTTCAGGAAGGGGTTTCAGATATTCACATTGAGCCTCAAGAGGAAAATCTACGGATTCGGTTTCGCAAAGACGGGGTGTTAGGGTATGCATTCCCCCCATTGCCACGAAAAATTATCTCGGCGGTTATTTCACGATTCAAAATTATTGCTGAGCTAGACATTGCGGAGCGACGTCAGCCCCAGGATGGTCGAATTCGGCGTCTATTTCAGGGTCGCAAAGTGGATTTTCGGGTCAGTACGCTCCCGAGCCGCTTTGGAGAAAAGGTGGTTCTGCGGATTCTGGACAATTCTTCAACGCAGCTGGGTCTAGATAAGCTAATTACCGATCCAGAAAGTTTAGAAATTGTTCGAGACATGGTAAACCGACCTTTTGGGCTGGTTTTGGTCACAGGGCCTACGGGTTCTGGAAAAACGACGACGCTGTACTCGGCGCTTGCCGAATGTAATGACCCGGGCAAAAACATCAGTACGGCAGAAGATCCCATTGAATATACGCTACCTGGATTGACCCAGGTGCAGGTAATTCGAGATAAAGGGATGGACTTTGCCTCAATTCTGCGGGCGTTTCTGCGACAGGATCCCGATGTGATTCTGGTCGGTGAGACTCGTGATAAAGAAACGGCTAAAACGGCAATCGAAGCGGCGTTAACGGGTCACTTGGTTTTGACAACGCTGCACACCAATGATGCGGCCAGTGCGATCGCCCGTCTTGCTGAGATGGATGTCGAGCCATTCATGGTCTCAGCCTCTTTAATTGGCGTGGTTGCCCAGCGTCTGGTGCGTCGCGTCTGCACCGAGTGTAAGATCCCTTACCAGCCTTCCACCATAGACCTTTCTCGCTTCGGTATGTCGGCATCCGCAGGCACAGAGATTACGTTTTACCGTGCTAATTCCCTTACGCCTGACGAAATTCAGGCCAGTCGTTCGGTTTGCTCCAAATGTAATGGGATTGGCTATAAGGGTCGCGTCGGGGTCTATGAGATTATGCGCGTCACCGAAACGCTCCAGAGTTTTATTACAGAAGGCGCACCCACGGAGCGGATCAAAGAAGTCGCAGTGGAAGAAGGCATGAAGACGCTTTTGGCCTACAGTCTCAACTTGGTCAAAAGCGGCGAAACAACGCTGGATGAAGTTGAGCGCGTCACCTTTACAGACTCTGGTTTAGAGGCTGAGCTAAAGGCGCGGCGCAAGACCTCTCTTACCTGTCGCGTTTGCAGCGCAGACGTAAAGCAGGAGTGGCTCGATTGCCCGTACTGCATGACTGCTCGATTTGAAGAATAGCGCGACCCCACAGGGTTTATTAATAACTTAACGGCACAACTGGGGATTTTACGTTCATGGAATACATGATTGAAGACTTGATGGAAGAAGTGGTAGAGCGAGGCGGCTCTGACCTTCACGTTTCGGCAGGGCTACCGCCCTATATTCGAGTTAACGGAAAACTAACGCCGACAGATCGCGATCCGCTGTCGGCAGAGCAGTGTCAACGGCTGATCTTTAGCATGCTTAACAATACCCAGCGCAAAAATCTAGAGCAAAACTGGGAGCTAGACTGCTCCTACGGCGTTCGGGGTTTGGCGCGCTTTCGGGTCAATGTTTATAAAGATCGCGGCACCTACGCGGCGGCGCTACGGGCGCTGAGTTCTAAAATCCCCACCATCGAAACCTTGGGGTTACCCAACATTGTGCGGGAAATGTCGGAAAAGCCGAGAGGTTTGATTTTGGTTACAGGGCCAACAGGCTCTGGGAAGTCTACGACCCTGGCTTCTATGATTAACAATATTAATGTGACCCGAGCGGAACACATTTTAACCATTGAAGACCCCATCGAATTTGTCTACGAACCCGTCAAAAGCGTAATCCACCAGCGTCAGGTGGGCGAGGACACCCGCAGTTTCTCCAATGCACTACGGGCGGCACTGCGAGAAGATCCGGATGTGGTGCTGGTGGGAGAACTCCGAGATTTAGAAACCATTCAGCTTGCCATTACCGCCGCAGAAACAGGTCACTTGGTGTTTGGGACGCTCCACACCAGCTCCGCCTCTCAAACCGTAGACCGGATGGTGGATGTGTTCCCCCCAGAACAGCAGACTCAGGTACGAGTTCAGCTTTCAGGTTCTTTGGTTGCGGTGTTTAGCCAAACGCTGGTGCCTCGCAAGAATGTGAAGCCCGGAGAGTATGGCCGAACCCTTGCCCAGGAAATTATGGTGGTGACTCCGGCGATTGCCAACCTGATTCGAGAAGGCAAAACGGCACAAATTTACTCCGCCATCCAAACGGGGGGCAAGCTCGGAATGGTGACGCTAGAAAAGGTTTTAGCCGATATGTATCGTGCGGGGACAATCTCCTTTGAGTCCGCTGTTTCCAAAACGTCTCGACCCGATGAACTACAGCGACTGATAGGGTCAGGCCCTGTCGGAGCGAATGAGATGGCTGGCGCAAACCATCGCCGATACTAGCATTCAGCGCGACGCAAGCGCTTCACTGTGTTCTAAGTTCACCTCCAAATTTTATCTATAATTTCCATTACCCAAAATCCATTCTCTTGAATCTGTGTTGTTGATAAGCGCTAAGAGTATTTAGATATGCCTACCTACGTTGTTCGTGCCAAAAATTCTGTTGGAAAAAGCAGTAGTCAAAAAGTTACTGCAAACTCTCTCAAGGAGGCCCGCACGACCATTCAGCGTCAGGGGCTTCAGGTAACGGATGTTAAAGAAGACCAGGGTCTTAAGATTGACGGCAATTTTGAGCTTAACCTCGATTTTCTTGGCTCCATCAAGGTCAAGGACAAAGCTATCTTTTCACGGCAGTTTGCGGCGCTTGTTAATGCTGGCGTTGCGATGGTGCGCGGCCTTGGCGTGATGGCAGACCAATGTACCAATCCAAAGCTTAAGAAAGTTTTGCTTCAGGTCAATGCGGATGTGCAGCAGGGCATGAGTCTCTCAGAAGCCATGCGATCGCATCCCGAGGCATTTGATGAACTCTACGTCGCCATGATTCAGGCCGGAGAAACGGGCGGGGTTCTAGACGAGACGCTCAATCGACTCTCTAAGCTGCTAGAAGATCAAACCCGACTGAACAACCAGATTAAGTCTGCTTTGGCCTACCCAGTGGTCGTAACCTTCATTGCCGTCACGATTTTCTTTGGCATGGTGATTTTCTTGATTCCAGTCTTTGACGGAATCTTTAAGCAGTTAGGAGGCCAGCTCCCCGCCTTTACTCAACTGCTCGTAAACCTGAGCGTCTTTTTACGAACGCCGCAGTATGCGATTACATTTATAGTCTTTGTTGGGGGAGGCATATTTGGTCTTAAGCAGTACTACAAAACCCGTACAGGCCGCGAAACCATTGACCGACTCGCCCTCAAGGTGCCTCTCTTTGGCGATCTGATTCAAAAAACGGCTGTGGCCCGATTTTGCCGAACCTTTGGGTCATTGTCTCGCTCTGGCGTACCCATTCTACAGGCGCTCGAAATTGTGCGAGACACCGCAGGTAATCAAATTATCTCGAATGCCGTGGATGAAGCCCGTCGCGAAGTTCAAGGGGGCGGAATGCTCAGTTTGGCCTTACAGCGAGAGAAAGTCTTTCCGGTGTTGGCAACCCAAATGATTAACGTTGGGGAAGAAACAGGGGAAATTGACAAGATGCTTATGAAGGTCGCAGACTTCTACGAAGATGAAGTAGAACAGGCCGTTAAAGCCATGACCAGCATCATGGAACCCATTATGATCGTGCTGCTTGGGGGCATGGTCGGATCTATTCTTGTTGCAATGTATCTGCCGATGTTCCAAGTCTTTGAACTGGTCAAATAGGCGAGCAAATCGCGTCTGTAAAAGCTATTCCTTGCGGATGGCCTAGTCATTAAGCTAAGCATTGGCCTAGCTATTGGCATCACGGGATGCTTACAATAACAACCATGTGTTGAGATGGGCTGTTGTGACTCAGGATCCGTTTGGGAATAATCCACCAGTGCGCTTTACAAAGCGTTTAGGGACTATCTCCACCTATTATGAGCTGCTAGATCTGCCTTGCTCTGCAACGGCAGATCAGGTTCGCAGAGCCTATCGGAGTAAAAGCAAGCTTTATCATCCTGACACGACGGCTCTACCGCCAGAAGCCGCTGGTCAAAAGTTTCGTGAGCTAAAGGACGCTTATGCGGTCTTAAGTAGTCCTGAGCGCCGTGCTGCTTACGACCTAGGGCAACAGATAGGGCAACAGGCGGAACTGAGTTCTGCTCAAAGTCGCGCATCGGGTTCTCAAGATACTCGGTTTAGGGCTTCAGCTTCGGCATACTTAGAACCCAAAGAACGGTCTTTATCGGCGGGGGAAATTTTTGCCGTATTCCTGTTGGGCATGACGGTTTTGATTTGCCTTGTGCTAGCCATTGTCTTAGGCATTGCAAGAGGGGAAATGGTCATTCAAACGACTGCCCCAACGCACCTTTCTCTAAAATCACCGTCGAGGAAAGAACAGCGGATTAATCTACCGCTAGGGACTCAACGCCCAAATGTAACGACTGCCGACCGCAAGACTAACACCTAGGATTGATTGAAGGTACCCATCAAACGTACCCATTAAACGTACCCATTAAACGTACCCATTCATTAGACGCATAACCAGAGTATTAGCGAGCATGAATTCTTCTTTACCTGTCCCCGAAACCCCGCTTTACAACCACACGCTGCCCGATATTGAGCAATGGCTAAGGGCGCGAGGCTGTGAGCGAGACGTTGAACAACTTCATCTCTGGCATTTAACTCGCAAAACTTGGTCCGCCGAAATTCGTTTAGACATTGAAGAACTTACGATTTTGTACGATGAACCCCAACGTCAGGCGTTGAATGTTCGCAGAACGTTCAAGTATTCTCTGAGCCGCCAAGATATTGAAGACGCGATTTTGGCAGGGCCTTAATTCTTTTTTTAGGGCAACTTTCAGAGAAAGCTGGACAGCGGCGACTATTTTACTTTGCCAAATCGACGGTGCCGCTGCTGGTAATCTTGCAGCGCTTTATAAAATGCTTCGCGGTCAAAATCAGGCCAGAGCGTATGGGTGACATAGAGTTCGGCGTAGGCCACCTGCCACAGCAAAAAATTGCTCACGCGCATTTCACCACTGGTGCGGATGAGCAGGTCTGGGTGGCTGATGCCCTTGGTGTACAGATGCTGCTCAAAAATGCCTTCGTTAATGTCTGCGGCGCTCAGTTCACCGAGCTGGACTTTTTGGGCGATCGCCCGACAGGCCTCCAAAATTTCACGACGACCGCCGTAGTTGGTCGCCACCACAAACTTAATCTTTGTATTATGTTGGGTTGCCACCATCGCCCGATCAATTTCTTCCTGAAGCGATTTGGGCAGTGCCTGTAGGTCGCCCACAAAATGAATCTGTACCCCTTCCTCAATCATTTCCTTGAGTTCCCGTCGCAATACCCGCTCAAACAGCGTCATCAAAAAATCGACTTCGGGTAATGGGCGACCCCAATTTTCAGTCGAAAACGCATAGGCCGTTAGCGCCTCAATGCCCCAATCTTTGCAGCAGCGTAAAATTTCCTTGAGGGTATCTACCCCTCGTCGATGCCCCATAAAGCGAGGCTGTCCTTGCTGTTGCGCCCAGCGTCCATTGCCATCCATAATCACAGCGACATGCTTAGGTAGACGCAGTGCATCAAGGTCATTGGGCAGGCTATTGAGCACGGCTGGGTTCACGGTCATTTTTTCTTACGAGTGACTAAAAAATTCAGAAGACGCGACAATAAGCCGACACTCTTCTTTGTAAACCGCTGTAAAAACTGAGGCAGTCCCGACGTTACCACTTCGCGGTCTATCGAAAATGTGAGTCGGTTTTCCAGCAGCTCCCTCAGTTTACTGCTAGTCAATGGACGATTTAAGACGCCTCTTTCTGCCAGAGAAATAGATCCCGTCTCTTCAGAAACGACAATGCAAAGGCAGTTATCTACCCGTTCGGTAATGCCCATTGCGGCGCGATGACGGGTGCCCAACTGCCGCGAAGCATCTCGGTCTGAAATGGGCAGAATAATGCCTGCTGCCACAATCTTAGACCCTCGGATCAAAACAGCTCCGTCATGGAGCAGCGTTGTCGTTTGAAATAGGGTTTGAAGAATTTCCCGAGACACCTCCGCATTCAGCCGAACCCCAGGTACCGAAAAATCGCGCTCATCCACGGGCGTGTTGGTGGTTTCTAGCATCAGCAGCGCCCCCGTCCGACTTTGAGATAAGTCCCGAATGGCATCCACAATTTTATCAATCACGCTATCTGAGCCAAGGGTCGCTCGCTGACTGGGGCGTAGCAGGTTCAGTAATTCCCCCCGACCCAACTGCTCTAGAAAGCGGCGCACCTCTGACTGCAAAATGACTGCCATTGCCACCGCAGAGCCAATAACGAGGTTATTGAGCACAAAACTTAGCAGTGTCAATTGCAGCCGCTGACTCACAGCGGCTGCCAACATCAAAAAGATAAACCCACGTACCATCCAAAGCGTGCGTCGTTCAGCAATGACGAGCAGCACAATGTAGGTCAGCGCCAGCACTAGGCCAACATCAGTCGTTAGCAACAGCAAAGACTGAGTCCATTGATGGTCAGACAGCCATTGCTTTAGCGCGTCCATGATGGTGGCTTAACCTTTTGCACAGGATGGAATCGAAGCGATAGAACTGATTTATCTCCCTTCTGTTTTAAGGCAGGTGAGTTAAAGGAAATGGGAGGGCTAGTTTAATCAAACTAGATCAATCAATTTACATTAATCAATGTAAATTGATCAAAACAGCCTTGCAAAGCTACCGCAGTCTTTCGGGCAGACAGTCTTGACGAAGTAAATCATCATTTGTTTCTCGCCGTAAAATGAGGCTTGCTTCTCCATCATTGACCAAAACCGCCGCAGGACGAGGAATCCGGTTGTAGTTGGAGGCCATACTGTAGTTATAGGCTCCAGTATCCATCACCACCAGAATATCCCCTGAGGTACAGTCTGGCAGTTGGGCACTTTTCAAGAGAATATCCCCTGATTCGCAGTGTTTGCCAGCAACTGTGACCGTTTCTGTCGCGTTGTCTCGCATTCGATTGGCGACCACGGCACGATACTCAGACTGGTAGGTGATGGGTCTAGGGTTGTCTGACATGCCGCCATCTATAGAAATATACGTGCGGATGCCTGGAACGGTTTTCTTGCTGCCGATCTTATAGGCCGTGATGCAGGCGGTTCCAATGAGCGATCGCCCTGGTTCGCACAGCAGCTTAGGTAATGGCAGCGATCTCGCCTCGCAGGCTGCCGTAACGCCTGCCCCAATCACCTTGCACCAGTCATCAATGCTGGGGGGGTCATCGGACTCTGTGTACCGAATGCCTAAACCACCGCCCACATTCAGTTCTGTCATAGGCAGCCCTAAGGACTGAGCTTCCATCAGCAAATCCACAATGACCCCCGTGAGATCTTGGTGGGGCTGTAGCTCAAAAATTTGGGAGCCAATATGGGCATGTAGCCCGACCCACTGAATTTCAGGGTGACATCGGGCAAATTGAAAAACCTCGGCAAGCTGATTGGGGTCAAAGCCAAATTTGCTGTCTAAGTGCCCCGTTCTAATATATTCATGGGTATGACACTCAATCCCCGGCGTAATCCGCAGCATGACCCGCAGGGGCTGCCCTTGATGAGTCTGGGCAATCTGAACGAGGTTTTCTAGCTCTAGCCAGTTATCGGCAATCACCGTTACGCCCATCTCAACGGCGTACTTTAGCTCCTCGACTGATTTGTTGTTGCCGTGTAGATAAATGTCTTGAGGCGCGACACCAGCCTGAAGTCCGGTGTAGAGTTCACCACCAGAAACGACGTCTAGCCCCACGCCTTCACTGTTCACCACCGCGCAAACTGCCACGCAACTCCAGGCTTTGGAGGCATATAGCACCTGAGAAACGCCAGCATAGTGCTGATTCAGCGCTTGACGATACTGCTGAGCCGCCGTTCTGAGGGTCGCCTCATCGAGGATATACAGCGGGGAACCGAACTGTTCTACTAAATCGGGGACGCTGCATCCCCCCACTTCAAGGCTGTCTCCATTGACCCGTGCGCTGAGGGGCAGTAGCTGCTGATTGGGAGAAGGAGATGATGATGAAGACTGGTGCAGACTCAAGAAGTCTGCGCCACTTAAAAGACGTTCTGGATTTTGAACCGCTACCATAGGGCTGAATTAAGCTAACGCTGAAGATTGGGCTGCAAGGATGTTAAGAAAGCCGTGGGCTGTATTCACTTGCCTTTAACAGGCTCAGACAGGCACTTAACCTCATTACCTCAGTGTACAATTTGACGGTTCTGGATGCATTGCTTGCTTTCTCGTCAAACGCCATTTTTGAGGGAAACCCATGTCATTTGTGCTTCAGCCGCTTCCTGAATCACGGTTAGATGTGGCAGTAGAACTGGATCAAATGGTTCTGGGTGGATTTTGGAGTGTTCAGTCTTACCTAGAAGAATTGAGTCGACAGAGCAGCGATTTATTGGGGTTATGGGCAGATCCGCCGCTTAAGTACCCGCCGCTGTTGGCGGTGGGCTGCGCTTGGACGATATTAGATGAGGTACACATTATATTAATGGCGGTGCATCCTCAGTACCGCAGGCAGGGCTTTGGCTATGGCATGCTGCTAAAACTGCTGGAACTAGGGCGCGATCGCGGCATGAAGTACGCCACCCTAGAAGTCAGGGCATCGAATGAAGCGGCGATCGCCCTTTATACCAAGCTAGGGTTTACGTCTGCTGGCAAGCGACCCCACTATTACACAGATAATGGTGAAGATGCGCTGGTGATGTGGCGATCTGGGCTACAGTCGGCTGAGTTTGGCGAGCAGATCGCAGCGCATTGGGTTGCGGCTCAACAGCGTTGGCAGTAGATTCATCGTCCATTTGAGAGAACTGTCGTAATATCACGGCAGCGAAAGGGTGAAACCCGTGCTTCTTCTCTGCCTTCAATCTGCCCTTTCTCGTTCAAGTACATCTACAATGAGTTATTAAGCTGTTGTTAATGTTTCGCTTCATCAACCTCCCAACTCTTGGGCGTTGACAGAACCACATTAAATACCTAAACCCCTAGGGACAGGCTCATTTGAATATTTTTCTCTGTGTTAAAATCGGGTTTACCAGCAGGTAGTGAGATAAAGGCCATGTTTGAACGCTTCACGGAAAAAGCTATCAAAGTTATCATGCTGGCCCAAGAAGAGGCTCGCCGCTTGGGGCACAACTTTGTCGGTACAGAGCAAATTCTATTGGGTCTGATTGGTGAAGGCACTGGCGTTGCGGCGAAAGTGCTGAAGTCAATGGGCGTCAATCTCAAAGATGCGCGAATCGAAGTTGAAAAAATTATTGGTCGGGGTTCGGGCTTTGTCGCCGTCGAAATTCCTTTTACGCCAAGGGCTAAACGCGTCTTGGAGCTATCTCTTGAGGAAGCGCGTCAGCTAGGTCACAACTACATCGGCACAGAACACCTGCTGTTGGGCTTAATCCGTGAGGGAGAGGGCGTTGCCGCTAGGGTTTTAGAAAACCTGGGTGTAGACCTTTCTAAAGTGCGAACCCAAGTCATTCGGATGCTGGGTGAAACAGCGGAAGTATCTGCGGGTGGCGGTGGCGGTAGCGGTGGACGCACCAAAACCCCAACCCTAGACGAGTTTGGCTCTAACCTGACCCAGATGGCGGTAGACGGCAAGCTAGACCCCGTGGTTGGGCGACAAAAAGAAATCGAGCGCGTGATTCAGATTTTGGGTCGCCGCACCAAAAATAACCCTGTTCTCATTGGTGAACCAGGGGTGGGTAAAACGGCGATCGCCGAAGGTCTTGCCCAGCGCATTGCCACAGGCGACATCCCCGATATTCTCGAAGACAAGCGGGTCATGACCCTCGATATTGGCCTGTTGGTGGCAGGAACCAAGTACCGAGGCGAATTTGAAGAACGCCTCAAGAAGATCATGGATGAAATCCGTCAGGCCTCCAACGTCATTTTGGTGATTGACGAAGTTCATACCCTCATTGGGGCGGGTGCAGCAGAAGGGGCGATCGACGCCGCTAATATTCTCAAACCTGCTCTAGCACGGGGTGAACTCCAGTGTATTGGCGCAACCACCTTAGATGAGTACCGCAAGCACATTGAGCGCGATGCGGCACTAGAGCGGCGCTTCCAGCCCGTGACCGTGGGTGAACCCTCTGTGGATGAAACCATTGAGATTCTCTATGGCCTACGAGAGCGCTATGAGAAGCACCACAAGCTCAAAATTTCGGATGAGGCGCTTGTGGCTGCGGCTCAGCTAGCAGATCGGTACATTTCAGATCGATTTTTGCCAGACAAGGCCATTGACTTAATGGATGAAGCGGGTTCACGAGTTCGCCTCATGAATTCTCAGCTTCCTCCTGCGGCAAAAGAGCTAGACCAGCAGCTCCGTCAGGTTCTGCGCGATAAAGACGAGGCCGTTCGCTCCCAAGACTTTGACAAAGCAGGAGAACTGCGCGACAAAGAAATGGAGCTGAAGACCGAAATTAAGGCGATCGCCCAAAACAAAAAGGCATCTGAGGTTGTGACAGAGGGTGGTGAATTCCCCATCGTCACAGAAGAAGACATTGCGGGCATCGTGGCATCTTGGACTGGGGTTCCGGTCAGCAAGCTCACAGAGTCTGAGTCTGAGAAGCTGCTGCACATGGAAGACACCCTGCACCAGCGCCTGATTGGTCAAGATGAAGCGGTTAAGTCGATCTCTCGTGCCATCCGTCGCGCTCGGGTGGGGTTAAAAAACCCCAATCGTCCCATTGCCAGCTTCATTTTCTCTGGCCCCACTGGGGTGGGTAAAACCGAGCTAACCAAAGCCTTGGCTGCCTATTTCTTTGGCGCTGAAGAAGCCATGATTCGGCTAGACATGTCTGAGTACATGGAGCGGCACACCGTCTCGAAGCTGATCGGTTCACCGCCTGGCTATGTTGGCTACAACGAAGGCGGTCAGCTCACCGAAGCCGTTCGTCGTAAGCCTTACACTGTGGTGCTGTTTGATGAAATCGAAAAAGCGCACCCTGACGTCTTTAACCTCCTGCTTCAAATTTTGGAAGATGGTCGGTTAACCGATGCCAAAGGACGTACGGTTGATTTCAAAAACACCATGCTGATTATGACCTCGAACATTGGTTCTAAAGTCATTGAAAAGGGTGGCGGTGGCCTTGGGTTTGAGTTTGGCGAAAGCGAAGTCGATTCGCAATACAACCGAATTCGCTCCTTGGTCAACGAAGAGCTGAAGCAGTACTTCCGACCAGAATTCCTGAATCGTCTGGACGAAATTATTGTCTTCCGTCAGCTCACGAAGCCCGAAGTGAAGGAAATTGCCGATATTCTGCTCAACGAAGTCTTTAAGCGGCTTTTAGAGAAGAATATTACCTTAGAAGTCACAGAGCGATTCAAAGATCGTCTTGTGGAAGAGGGCTATAACCCCAGCTATGGGGCGCGCCCGTTGCGTCGTGCGATCATGCGGCTCTTAGAAGACAGTTTGGCAGAAGAGATTCTGTCCGGCAAGATTCGAGAAACCGATAGAATTATCGTTGACGTCAATGAAGAAGGCCAGGTGGCAGTCCTTCATCCAGAAAAAACTCAGGAGCTTCTGCCTCAGGCTGTTGAGTAGTTTTGTAAACTAGCGATCGCCTAAGCCTCTTAAAATAAAGACCGCACTCTATGTAGAGTGCGGTCTTTATTTGGTTTAATCAACTTCATGTTGGTGATTTATTAAAGGTCAAGAACTTAAACCTTCTTTAAATGAGATGTCATTAAGCTTATTAAGCCGCCGTTATCCGATCATTAGAAATTCTACGGTGTAGCATGACCGAAGCGGTAGATAAGCCAGGGGCATAGCACTCAATCACCTTACCCGTGAGGCTACAGGTTATGAGAAGGTAGTCACACTCTGGACATTGAGTCCGAATGAGATGGCTCTCTTCAATATGATGTCTTTCGCCGTAGCGACCGCAGTTGGGGCATCTCACTGTTTCTATCTGTGTCATTTTAAAGTCCTGTGTTTGTGATGGTGGTGATTAAAATAAACGCGTCTATGCAAATTAGATATTTCGCGGTGCGTTTAGTTAAGACTAAGCATGGGCGAAAGGTCAGGGAAATTGGGGTTCAATGCATAGACGATTCAAATAAAATAAAGAAGGAAACAACTTGAGTTTGAGGCAAGATAAAAGCTGATAGATAAGCCCTACTTCTATATTGCATCAAGAAAACGGATTGATCCCAGAGAAAACCTTAAGACAAAATGTGAATTTTCTGAGAACTGCTATTTTTAATAGAAAAGACTCTCGACAGGGATCAAGTGATTCACAATCTTAACTGTATCTAAAAGGCTTGGGATCAATCTATTCGTCTTTAGAGAGAATTGAATCTGCTCTTTAGATAGACTGAGCCACTCTTAAAATTCTCATATTTATCGGTTGTTGGGCAGTGATGGACAGCGCTTCATCTGTGTGATCGCCATCACGACCCGATCGACGGCCTGCTGAAGGACAGGGGTAGGTTGAGTCGAGTGATTCACTAAAACGCTAAAGGTTAAGGGTGGCTGATCTGGGCGCTCCAGATAGCCGGACAGTGCCGTTACGCCCTGAAGTGTTCCGGTTTTTGCCCACAGATGCCCCTGGGCAACGGTACCCACAAATCGCCGTCGCAGCGTTCCGCTTTGGCCTGCGAGGGGTAAAGACGCACGAAAGCTATCGCGGTACTGAGGTTGAGCCATGGCATTTAGGGTCTGAACCAGTACCCTGGGACTCACTAAATTTTTGCGCGATAGCCCCGACCCATCCACAAGCTGATAGCCCATCCCATTGACTCCCAACCGCGTTAGGGTCTGCTTGAGTACGGCTAACCCCTGTTGGGCAGTTGAAGGGGATGAGCCGAGCGTCGTTTTTCCAAGCAGCCGCAGCATGGATTCTACATAGAAATTATTGCTGTTTTGATTAATCTCGGACATGAGCGCACTGAAAGATGGAAAGGGAATAGATGCAATCGGAGGTGATTGAGGTTGAGGAACGGCACTCGTGCTGAGAGACACTTGGCGAACTTGGATTTGGCGATCGCCCAAAATTGCCCGAAACCGCTCAAGAAAATTCAGGCCAGGGTTGGGGACTGGGATGTCAATGGTCTCTGGGGCTGAACCCGCCCGAAGCTGACCTTTGAGGATAAGCTGCTGAGGGCTTTCCCAAACCGTTTCAATCGACTCAGGGAAAGCGGCACTGACCGTAACCGCTCGGTTTTGCACCACGATGCCCTTGGCAGCAGAGAGCCACTGCGATCGCACGGGCTGCCCCAACTGTTGCGGCGTGAGCTGCATTGAAAACACGTTGCCGTTGAGCATAAGGCTATTGATTGGCAATCCATCCCCCCCTTGTAAGTCTTCCCAAGACCAGCTCGGTTCAATCAGGTTGCCCGTAAAAAAAGAGTCATCTCCCACTAGGGTGCCTATGCTTCGCACGCCTTTAGACTGGAGAATGACCGCAATTTGTTCTAATTGCTTTTCGTTGAGGCTGGGGTCGCCTTGACCCACCACGCGTAGGGTATCTAGGGTAGGCGGCTGACCTGTGGCAAAAAATGGCGTCTGCCGCTTGAACTGAGGGGTAAGCGTGGCTAGAGCAGCGGCAGTGGTCAGCAATTTTGCATTAGAGGCAGGCAGAAATAGCTGGTCTGCATTGTAAGCGTAGGGTGTAGTGCCATCGTTGAGATCCTGTACCAAAATGCCCCAGTAGGCGGTTCTCAAAGACGGCTGCTGAATGATGGCATTGATTGTATTAGCCAGTTGTGGAGAACACAGCGACTGAGCTGAAGCAACCTGCGTCAGCAGTGCCCAAGCACATGCAACCCCCAGACTATCTTTGATTTTTAGCATCTATGCCCTTAACGCGCCTGAGTTTTGGCGCAATCGTTTACCTTAAATTAAGATAAAGGTCAATGGTGCTTGTTCGTTGCCCCAAAGCAAATGCGTCTAAATTCTAGAATCCATGCCTAAGGATGCCCTCAGATTAGATAATTAGGGATGCTGATAGAACAAAGCCTCTGCCCCAATAGCATTTTATGATCGGATGTGACTACCCCTTTGCCCTATCTGTTTCTAGGCCATACTCAGAACTTTATATAACTTTCTGTTACGATGCCAATAAATTATTTTTCAGATCATTCGTTTAGATAGGCAGAAACACCGATGGGATCTGATTTTGCCGACCCCAAAAAGCGACTAGACACGGTTCCTGTGCAGCCTATTAAGAAGCCTTTACAAAACAGTAATGATGACATCTGGCCAAAGCCCAAAAAGAAAGCAGCAGGGTATGGGGCGGGTGGCTATGGCAAGACGGTTCCAGGGGGTCTAAAGGATTTTGGCCCCTATGGGCACGATGCCATTGCAAAGCTAATTGCAGACCGGGCAGCGGCTAGTTCTGGGTCTGAGGAACTGACGGATACGCGCATTGCGCAAGGGAGACAAGGCGATGTTAAAGATGGCTCAATTACAGATGTTGATTTAGGTCATGGTTCGCTTGGGTCTTTATCTCAGGGGACGGCTGGGTCTGAGCCTAAACTGAAGCCTGCGCCGATCCAGGTGGCGACGACCAAGTTAACGCCAAAGATATTTGAGGAGCCACTCTCTTCCATACAGGAGCCGACCGAGACTCAAAAGCATGAGAAGACTGAGCAGCGTGAAACATCTGAGCCAAAACCAAAGGGGCTAGGCAAAAAATCAACGCTGATTGCGCAATTGGACGGGTCAGGCATTCAAGAAGACCCTGTGACAAAGCTCTTTAAGGTGGTAGTCGGTGGGGTGGTGGTCGGTACATTTGAGAACCTGAAAGCCGCCAGTGATTATTTGAGTCAGCACACCCCTGACTTTGGCAAAGAGGTATTTGGATATCCCGCAGGCCCTGATGAATCGAAGTTTATCAATAAAGGTGCAGTGCCTGAGGTGCCGAGTGCTCCTGCATCTGCCCCAACGGGTAAAGGTGTCGTGCAACAGCCAATGCCGTCTGTGGCACCCATGCCGATAGAGCCGATGCCAATAGAGCCGCTGCGTGAGGTAAAACCAAGTGCATTTGAGCAAGAACAGCTTCGGCAACAGCAGCAGTGGAAACAGGAGCAACAGCAGCAGGCAGATCAATTGCAGGCGCGGCAGGCAGCCCAAACAAAGCTTTGGGCAAAGCAGCAGCAGTTAGGCGACTCTAGTGCAAAGCTGGTTCTACAGCAGAAGCCGATGGAGGACTTTGAGGCACAGCTTACGCCGCCCCAGAAGGAGGCACTGACGAAAGCAGTGACGGCACGATATCAAGATTTAGCGACGTTAGCGCAGCAGGCGGACAATCCGCTGCAGAAATATGAGGTGGCTGACCTTCACCAGCAGATTCGTCAGCAGGTGCTGTATGAGCGCTTTGTGCCTGTGCGTGAGATTTATCACTTTGGCAATGAGTTTTTGAACGGGTACATGCCCCAGAAGATGCAGGCGGTGCGGGGCTATTTTGACCAAGTGTTTGAGGGGAGTTATGCTAAGTCGATTCCGGCAGATAAACGGGCTGAGATTCTAAAGTCTGCGGATGCGAAATATACCCAGGAGACGGGCAAGAAGCCAAATCGGGAGAGTTCGTTGTGGAAGACGTATCGGAATGCTGAGACCTCTGAGAAGTACCCAGATTTATGGAATCAGTTTAGAGATGATCTGAGCAATGCTGATGATGGTGTGATGCCGACGGTGGTGGGGAGCAAAGACCCGAATTTGGGGTCAAATGCGCTGAATCGGTCTGATAGAACGCAACCGCTGAAGATACCTGACCATACGGGGCATCGACCAGAGCAGGTGGATACGGAGTCGAAGGGCTTTGATTTGGACTCTGCGCCCAAGGTGCCTAACGATACGGCGCATCGACATCGAGAAGAACCTTACATAACGGATGTATTTGCTGCAAAAGAGGGAGAGATCCCTGGGGTTGATATCCCATTCAGAAAAGTGAATCCTAAGTATCCGGCAAATCCAGATGTGCTTGAAAAAGCTAGGAGTGTAGATTTAGAGAACGATAGGATAGATTGTTCTGAAATTGCTGAGGATTTACTCAAAGTTGCCAAAGGTAAAGGGCGGATTATTCAAGTACTTCCATCAAAGGGAACAACACTAACTCTCTATGAGCTTGGGAAAAAGGATCCTGGATTTGATTATCATCAAGTCTATACAGATGGACAGTATATTTATGACCCAAGAGTGAGTTCAGATCCCATACCAAAAGGTGATTGGGAAGTCATGATCCGTAGCCTCAACCCAGAAGCAAAATTCAACTATTTTAAGTGAGGTGCTAACCATGTATTCTCCGAGTAAAGACCTGACAGATGTACTTCAATCATTTGAAGAATTTGAGTGGGGCAGAGGTTCAATTTATATTGAAAAAGACGAGGACTGGCAATACCCACCAGTCATTGTCTGGCGCTATAAAATTAGAGATACTCAACTTGAAAACTTAATTGTGGATGCAGTTGAATCTTTCAGTGGAAACATTCAATGGGCAATCTGTTTTCGGGATCGAGAGAATCTTCCTGGTCGAAATTGGTCTATTTCACCTCAGAAATATGAAGACTTTGTGAATGATCCTACCTTTAATTATGGAAGGTATATCAAGGATGAGTTTGCTAAATTGTACCCAGAGGTAGGAGAGCAAGCGAACAAAGAATTGCCTGAACTAGCCAGACATATTAAAAATGTGGTGCAACCTTTACTTGCCGTAACTTGACACTAATACAGCTTGGCTAAAGTAAATCTACTATTGAAATTTTTAGACTTCAGACACCACTCTCACATTCTCTATTCAATAGTGGAGAGATATCTGCCAAGCTGTACTAGATTATGTTCGCTGCATATATGGTTCACGATTGAGTATGGATGCTATCTCTAAAGGTGATTGGGAAATAATAATACGCAGTCTTAATCCAGAGGCGATACTTAAGCCTATTAAAATGAGGTAGAAGCGAATGTATGACGAAATGCCTTGCATAGGGGATGATTTAAGAAATGTGCTTGATTTATTTGGAAAAATTGAATGGGGAATGACAGGAGTCATTATAGAGGAAGATGAAGACTGAAAATACCCACCAGTTGTATCGTGGCGCTACAAGGACAAAGATGAAAAACGCGACCAATTGATTGTGAGTGCTGTTGAATCCTTCGATGGAAGTCTCAAATGGATAACCACTTTTCGAGATCGAGAGAGTCTTCCTGGTCGAAACTGGTCAGTTATGCCCGAACGATTCAAAGAGTTTCTGAAGGAACTTAAAAACAACCCAGACATTACTAATGCAAAGAGAGCTTTTGCTATTACAGAACCAGAAGTTGGAAAAGCTGCGAACCGAGAGCTTCCTGACTTAGCTGAGCACATCAAGGACTTTGTGCAAAAGGGTCTAGCTTCAAAAGTTCTGGCGTGAAGAGAAGCGGTAGAAACCCGATATCTTAATCGTTTGTTTCTGGGTTTCATTCTTCAACCCAGCCTACCTTGCTACCTTACTAGAACTGAAATACACTATTAGTGAGGTCTACTTAATGTATTGTCCTGGTGATAGCTTAGGTGCTGTACTGAAATCAATTAATGAAATTGAGTGGGGTAAAGGTGGAATAATTATTCAGGATGAAGATGACCGGAAATACCCACCAGTTGTTATGTGGCGATATAAAGATAAAGATGAAAGGCGCGATCAATTGATTGTTGACGCCGTTGAATTCTTCAAGGGAAATGTCCAATGGACAATCTCTTTTCGAGATAGAGAAAGCCTTCCTAGTCGAAACTGGTCTATTGCACCCAAGCGATATGAAGAATTTCTAGATAAAATTAAAGACAATACAGACATTATTGATGCAAAAGGAGCTTTTGCCGCTGCTGAACCAGAAGTTGGAAAAACTGCAAATAAAGAGCTTCCTGAATTAGCTGAGCACATCAAAAAATCGTTCAAAAAGGTTTGAATTCAAGAGTTCTGGTGTGAAGAGCATATTAAATCACTCTCGAATATCTAACTTCCCAGCAGCGCGGGTAAAATAATTAGAATGTCGAATTTTTCTGGTTTCCGCCTAACTTACCGCTTGATAAAGCTAAAGGGCAACAGTTTTTGTGCGCTGCCCAAATCTGAAATGAGAGCCGAAGTAGTAACCCCATGAAAATTGCGATCGCCCAGCTCAATCCACTTGTGGGGGATATCGCCACCAATGCTCAGAAGATCTTGAGCGCGGCGCAGACTGCCGCAGAGAGAGGCGCACGGCTCCTTTTGACACCCGAACTCTCGCTCTGTGGCTATCCGCCCCGTGACCTGCTGCTTAATCCGGCCTTCGTGAGCAGTTTAGAGCAGACGTTAGAGCCTCTGACTGCCGCATTGCCGCAGAATTTAGCGGTCTTAGTGGGGACGGTTGATCGCAATCTCAACGCCTTAACTCAGGGCGAAAAGCCTCTCTACAACAGCACCGTTTGGCTAGAGCGCAATAAGACCCCGCGCTTTTTCCATAAGCGGCTGCTGCCCACCTACGATGTCTTTGACGAAGATCGCTATTTTGCCTCTGGCACCGAAAGCGGCATCATGACCTTGGATGGGCTGCGCCTCGGCATTACCATCTGTGAAGATTTGTGGAATGAAGATTCGTTTTGGGGGCATCGCAGCTACGCCACCAACCCCATTGCGGAACTGGTAGACCAGGGGGCTGAGCTGGTCATCAATCTATCCGCTTCTCCGTTTTGTATGGGCAAGCAGGCTTTAAGAGAGGCGATGTTAAGCCATACCTCAGCACGCTACAGCCGACCCATTCTGTACGTTAATCAGGTGGGTGGAAATGACGATCTCATTTTTGATGGACGCAGCTTAGCCGTCAGTCAGTCAGGGCAGATAGTGGCACGGGGCAAAGCCTTTGAAGAAGATTTAATGATGGTGGAGTATAACGGCGATCGCCAAGAACTTTCTTCCACCCAAATTGCAATCAGCCCCCAGCAGCCAGCCGAAGAAATTTGGGGTGCGCTGGTGTTGGGCGTTGGGGACTACGCCCATAAATGTGGCTTTAAGCAGGTGGTGCTGGGGCTAAGCGGCGGCATTGACTCGGCACTGGTGGCGGCGATCGCCGCAGAAGCCCTTGGCTCAACCAACGTCCTGGGCGTTCTTATGCCCTCTCCCTATAGTTCTGATCACTCGATTGCCGATGCGTTAGCGTTAGCTCAAAACTTAGGCATTGAAACCCAGACAATCCCCATTGCGCCTCTCATGGAAGGATTTAATCATTCCTTAGCGCGTCTATTTGCAGGGACTGAATCGGGTCTGGCGGAAGAGAATATTCAGGCGCGAATAAGAGGCAATTTGCTGATGGCGATCGCCAATAAGTTCGGTCGGCTGCTGATCTCAACGGGCAATAAGTCTGAGGTGGCGGTAGGGTACTGCACCCTCTATGGCGACATGAGCGGGGGGCTAGCGGCGATCGCCGATGTCCCTAAAACCCGCGTTTATGAACTGTGCGAATGGCTCAATACCCTAGAGAGTCAAGTTTGGGTGCGATCGCTTGTCCCCAATGCAAAGGGGGAGATTATTCCAACCCCTATTTTGACCAAGCCCCCCAGTGCAGAACTGAAGCCAGGTCAGCTCGATCAAGATTCTTTACCCCCCTATGATGTCCTCGACGATATTTTGTATCGCTACATTGATGAGCATCAATCCCAGACGGATATTGTGGCAGGGGGGCATGATGGGGCGATCGTGAGTCGGGTCTTAGGATTAGTGAAACGGGCAGAATTTAAGCGTCAGCAAGCCGCCCCTGGACTTAAAATTACGGATCGCGCCTTTGGAACCGGCTGGCGGATGCCGATCGCCTCTCAGTGGGAAATGCAGCCGTCTCAACCGATAGGTTCTTTGACAAATACAGAAATCAAGGTGAGTGAATCCGCCTTACCCTAAACCCTAGAACGGGTTTTCTACAGATTGGGCAGTTGTAGAACAGCCAATATTAATGTCTTGGGTTTTAGGAAAGCTGCTTAGCATCCGTAAAAACTTCTCGCGCTCAAAACTTCTGGGGTCGCGGCGGGTTCCAGACCGATCCACGGCCTTGTGGGTAGTGATGCGATCTTCAGGAACACCCGTTTTTGAGACTAACCACGCGGCTGAACGATACTGAGCATTAGTGTAACCACTGTGGGTATTGCCGTTATGTCTGCCGTCAGCGGGGGTTTCAAACGAGATGTGGTAGGCAAAATTATTGACCGATGAGGAGTAGAGTCGATTGGTTTTAACCGATTCCCCCTCAAAGGTCGAATTCCCAGCACCAAAGGCGCGCTTGTCGGGGGGGACTAAATAGAAAATAGTGCCGTCTAGCTTGATCAGCGTATGATAGCTGACCTGATCTTCATCGCGGGGATGGGGCGTTTGGAACGCTCTGACGGTTTGCCAGCCAGAGCCGACCGTCTCGTGAAGCACCACAATGGGGCGGTTATTTACAAACTGACCGCTAATGTCTTGAAGATACCGTTCGCCAAAATTGGTGGGGTGGGCTAAGGCCACTTCCTCCCTCGGCTGTGCGCTTGCAAACCTGTTGTAATACCGTCGTGAATTAGAGGGATATGTTGCGAGGGATGCTTGAGCAGTACCCTGACGAAACCGATCAGTGGTTAAAGAACCCTGGACAAAAGTAGTCTCAATATTGGGCCGAGGTGGATACAGCTTAGGTCTTTGCTGACACCCCACTACTGGTACGCCCGTTAGAGCATAGGGCTGGCTCCTATTTCGGTTCACAAATTGCGCCAGTAGCTCCCCTGGTTGACGACTGATCACAAAATCAGCCATAGACTGCACAGCCCAACTTGCCTTAACACTGCCCACCAAAAGCACCATAACCAGCGCAAGGGTTCCTAAAGTAACCAAAATTTTATGCTTCATGGCGTCCCTTCTGGCTTAAATGAAATGCCGCCTATCCCATCACCTGAATGACCGGGCCTTTGGCTAAACTGCCTGCGCTAAGGCTAAGGCTGTTCACTTTACCTTTGCGGATGCTGGCTCCTGCCATGGCCTTCAAGAAGTCATCTACGGGTTGGAGGGTGCAGGTAAAGGAATCTGCGGCAGCGGTCTTGTAGTGGGTTGGAATCACTAGTTTGGGCTGAAGTAGGGCGATCGCCGCTTTTGCCTCTTCTGGGGTATAGGTTTCATCTGTCCCACCCACCGGAATAAACAGTACGTCTGGCGTACCCAACAAAATCTTTTGCTCGATATTGAGCGGAGAGGCAATACCCCCTAAATGAACCAGGTTGAGACCACCCTGCTTCCACTTCCAGACCGTATTGGTGCCAAAGCGAAACCCATTCTGGCGATCGTGCAGCGTGCGAATCCCCTGGATCTGTAGCCCATTCGTTTGGTAAGGGCCTGGTTCAAACAGCAGTTTGGACTGACCTGGCAAACCTTCTACCACGCCTTCGTCTAGCTGACGGCTGCTGATAAGCACCAGTTCTGCGGATACCTTAGGCGCTGCAAGCTTTGCTGTACAGCCAGTCGGGCGAAAGGGATTTACTAAAACCCGTACACCACTGCCGCTCATGAGAAAACAGGTGTGTCCCAAAAACTGGATCGTAAGTGACTCGGCAGCCTCTGCATTCAGTGTGAAGTGATTTGCTAAGTCTGCCCCTAGGCTGGCGATCAGTCCGCCTTGGGCGTAGCGCAGAAACTGCCTCCGTCTAATAGTCATGCGTTCAGTGTTCCTTAGGGTGCAAAGTCTTAAATAATGGCTTAGAAATGATGGCAGCGGCACAGGCGACAGCTCAAAATCTAGTATGAGTGTACCTGTCAACGGTACTTTCCTTCAAAAAGACCGCTAGATTGAGCCGTTGTTCCTCACTTTGAGGCTAACTAAACTGGCCGCACGTCTCAAAAGTGAACATGATATAGAGTCTTTGAGTCATGGTATTCAACCAAATAGCTGAAACTGCATCTGAAAAATGTCTCTGGGTTTCTCTGTCTGCGAATCCTGGGTTTGATGAATATGCAGATATTTGATCCGTCTGTTCTCTAGGGCTTCGTTGACGCGCTGGCTTATGGCTTGAGGGTATTCTTCTTCGCTCTCAGACATTAGGGACAGCGATCGCTCTAGGTATTCATAGGTGCCTTCTTGGGCAATCTGTCCATTCTCTAAGGCAATGGTCTTCAGCGGTTGAGTATCAGTCGTTGCGGCAATGATGAGCCATTGCGGTGGGTCGGTGCGCATCATCGGATAAATGCACCAGATTTGGGTGAGTGGGCTGGGGTTCAAGAAGCTGTCATCGGTCTGTCCCCACAGCAGCTCAAGGCGGGGATAGACGGCT
>JANNDV010000160.1:0-2259 GCA_031387975.1 Acaryochloridaceae cyanobacterium OTE_75_metabat_521
ATGATGCGCCAGAGAGATTTCGCCAGGTCGAGGAAAACTGCCGCCACCCACCAACGCAGGGCCAGATGCAGAATGATGAGGACTCCGAAACGGACGGGAGCGAATTAAAGTGCCCCGTTCTTTAAGCAGCCCCGCAACGGAGTAGAGTTTAGTCACCTCTAATGCTTCATTGAGACTTAAGGTTGGCAAAATGGTGGGTAAACGCCGTGCCAGCATAGTTTTACCGCTCCCTGGTGGTCCTACAAAAACTAGGTTATGTCCCCCTGCGGCGGCAATCTCAAGGGCGCGTCTGGCATGAGCTTGACCTTTAACATCTTTAAGATCGAGTGCCGTATTAAGCGTTTCTTCATCAATGGCTTGGGGTTCTGCTGCGGTGAAGGGCGCTACCGCCTCTGGTTGGTGCAGAAAGTCTACGACCTGAGCCACCGTTTCAAAGCCATACACTTTTAGCCCAGAAACGACAGCCGCTTCATGGGCATTTGCATGGGGCACAACAATCCCCTTAAAGCCCAGCTTGAGCGCCGTTGCCGCAATGGGCAGCACACCACTGACGGGATGCAGCACCCCATCTAGGGAGACTTCGCCTAAAAACAAAAAATCTTCGAGATGCGTCAGATTGAGCTGATCGGAAGCTGCCAAGATGCCCAGGCCAATGGGTAGGTCAAAGCTAGGGCCTTCTTTACGGAGGTCAGCAGGCATAAGGTTAATGACCACCCGCCGCATGGGGAAGGCATACCCAGAATTACGGAGCGCTGCCCGTACCCGTTCTCTCGATTCTTGAACGGCGGTATCTGGCAAACCCACGATGATGATGCCTGGTAGCCCACCAGATACGTCTACTTCAACGCCGACGCGAATGGCGTTAATGCCAAGAAGTGAGGCGCTCCAAATCCGAGCAAGCATGGGCAATCACAGCGTTAAATGAATTGGTTACACCATAGCCTATGTTTTGGCTGATAACGCTTTCTAGAGAGGATATTCACGCGTTTTAAAGTAATGTGGCCTCATGCCCCTCAATCTACAGTGCTTAACCCATGGTTTTATCTCTGTTACGCCCTATAGTCCGCTGTTCTACAGGCTTCATTCTGACGGTTTCAGCCTTGCTATCGGCTCAAATTGCGAACGCTTGGAGCGCGGCGATCGCCCAGCAACCTCGCAGCGTAACCCAGCCAAAAAACTGTCCACTCACCAAAAGTGTTTATCGTGCCATTGGTAATCCTGAATTTGAGCTGATGTTTGGCGCAAGCAAGAGCGGCATTGCATCTGAGTTTGCGTCCCTTGCCCTAAAGCACAAAACACGGGGCAATATCGTTAGCTACAACCTGGGCGGAATGATGGGCTACGGCAGCTTATACCTAATAGAAATTGGGAAAAAAGCGGAGAGTGATACAGGCGATAAACTAAAGCCCTACTTTTTTGATAGCAACTGGAAAAGCATTAGTGGCATGACGAATCCCGCTCCCCGATATTTTTTCGTATCGGGTCTTGGCTTAAAAGATTGGTATTCTGACCGTAAGGGGAATCGGACTCAGCCTCTGGGTGATGTGATGTGGCAATTTGAACGATGCCAACCGAAATAATTTTCAAATTATAAGGACTTCACCTGAGATTGCCGTATCAACTTACCAATGGCAAGTCAAGTGCTTGAAGGTTGACAGAATCTACATTTTTAGAGCAATTATCAATTGTGATGGAAACAATTTTACCTGTATCGTCGTAATCTAAAATTAAATCATCTGTAATAGCGTCGGTCGAAGCTACAGGTTTGCTGGTTAGCTCGATCGCCAGTGTATCTGTATCAGAAAAATATTTAATTTTCATTATGGTTCTTGGCCTCGCTGTTGTCGTTTATAAAAATTACGATCAAAGAAAGCATTGTGAACGGTTTCTCCATCATCAAGTGTAATACCCCTTAAAACTCTGCCCTTCTGCTTCTTCAATATTGCCCCAGCAAGAAATACGATCATTAGGCTGTACTTCTCGCTTAACCGGATTAGATAATACACGCTCTATCCACTCTTGTTGAACTTCAGGATGCTTCTGAGAAGCAAATTCATTAAAGTAGTTGGTGCTTTTCATGGCTAATTTATTGAATTGGCATTCTTTTTACTCAATCGGGAAACCAGGAATAAGCGCATCAATCTCTGTCATGAGCTGCATGGTTTCTTTGAGTGCTACGACTACTTTTTGATAATGTAAAACATCATCAAATGACAGGGTACGCTTGGCTTTTTTGCGATCTTTTAGCCATTTATCTAA
>JANNDV010000248.1:0-9692 GCA_031387975.1 Acaryochloridaceae cyanobacterium OTE_75_metabat_521
GAAGCACGATGGCTTTATCTCGGTGCAGAGTGACGGATCGGTCTTAACAGAATTTGCTGGCAAGGTTTTGGTGCAGGGTGAGCCGGATGGATCTTCCTTCCCCAATGGCGGCTTACGCTCTACGTTTGAAGCACGGGGCTACACGGCTTGGGATGTCACAAGTCCGGCCTACGTGATGGAAACGGACAACGGAGTAACATTGTGCATCCCCACAGTGTTTATCTCTTGGACTGGGGAAGCCCTCGACAAAAAAACGCCGCTGCTGCGCTCCATTTCAGCCATGAGTAAGGCTGCCGTGCGCGTCCTCAAGCTATTGGGACATACTGATGTAGCGCCCGTCAACTCTAGCTGCGGTGCAGAGCAAGAATACTTTTTGGTAGACTCCCACTTTGCCCACAACCGTCCTGATTTGCTGCTGACGGGCAGAACCCTATTTGGAAAGCCCGCCGCCAAAGGTCAACAGTTTGATGACCACTACTTTGGTGCTATTCCTGAGCGGGTTCAGGTCTTTATGCAGGATGTAGAAGAGCGCATGTATCGGCTGGGGATTCCAGCCAAAACGCGCCACAACGAAGTGGCTCCGGGTCAGTTTGAGCTAGCGCCATTTTTTGAAGCGGCTAACGTGGCCAGCGATCACCAGCAGCTCATCATGACCATCCTCAAAATGACCGCTAAGAAACATGGATTTGCCTGTCTGCTCCATGAAAAGCCTTTTGCAGGCATTAACGGATCTGGCAAGCACGTCAACTGGTCGGTGGGCAATGCAACGCAAGGCAACCTGCTCGATCCAGGCGATACACCCCATGCAAACCTTCAGTTTCTGCTGTTTTGCGGCGCTGTGATTCGCGGCATCCATAAGTATGGGCCGTTGATGCGGGCTGTGGTGGCAACCGCCAGCAACGATCACCGTCTGGGTGCCAACGAAGCCCCTCCTGCCATTATCTCGGTCTATCTGGGAAGCCAGCTTGAAAAGGTGTTTGACCAAATTAGTAAGGGTGTGCCAGAAAGCTCTGAACCCGGCGGCATGATGGATTTAGGGGTAGACACACTGCCCGTGTTCTCGAAAGACCCTGGCGATCGCAATCGAACTTCTCCCTTTGCCTTTACGGGCAATCGCTTTGAGTTTCGCGCGGTGGGTTCTAACCAGTCGGTGTCGGGTCCGCTCGTGGCAATGAACACCGTCTTGGCAGATTCCTTAACCTGGATTGCTGA
Source organism: Acaryochloridaceae cyanobacterium OTE_75_metabat_521 (assembly GCA_031387975.1). Lineage (GTDB taxonomy): Bacteria > Cyanobacteriota > Cyanobacteriia > Thermosynechococcales > Thermosynechococcaceae > JAAURS01. Next base: position 1,213 of record JANNDV010000248.1, read on the forward strand.
CGAACTCGAAAGCAAAATGGCGACAGGTGCCGACCTCAGCGCAGCCGCCCATGATGTCCTCAAAGAGATCATGGAGAAGCACAGCAATGTCGTATTTGGCGGCAATGGCTACTCAGATGAATGGCACAAGATAGCGGTTGAAGAGCGTGGTTTAGCGAATCTCCGCACCACCGCCGATGCGCTCCCTGTGCTGAAGGCAGACTACATCGAAGAGCTGTTCAATCGCGTGGGTGTGCTAACCCCTGTAGAGCTTGAAAGCCGCTTTGATGTGTACTCTGAACAGTACGTTCTGGCGATTGATGTAGAGGCCAAGCTGGTGATTAGCATGGTCAAAACCATCATCTATCCTGCTGCTGTGCGGTATTTGGCTGAGCTGTCTAGCACCATTACCAGCCTAAAGGCCATTGGCATCACCTTAGAGCAGGAAATCGCCGAGAAAGTGGCAGGGCTGGTGCAGTCGATGATGGACACCGTTAGCAAGCTCAGCACAGCGTTGGAGAAACACGATTTCGCCACGACTGAAGATCATATGCAGTATAGCGCCCAGACGATTCGGCCTTTGATGGACAAAGTGCGCGAATATGCTGATGCCCTAGAAGGCGAAGTGGCAGATGATTTCTGGCCTCTACCGACTTACCAGGAAATGCTGTTTGTGAAGTAGGCTCCTCAGTCTTTGTCCCGATCAATTAGCAAAAGTGGCGATTTCTCTGCAAAGGGAGGTCGCCACTTTTTAGGTTTAGCCTGATCAGGCTTAGCCTGAGACTCCGCAGCAATTCTTAATGATTTTAATGTGGTACCGATAAACCGCTAAGATAGCCGTGTAGAGAGCTGTTAGAGCTATAACGCTTAATCAACTGCACTCTAAAGTTTACGAAACAAGGCACCTAATCTGCAAAAATTAGAAAGCAGGGAAAGCCCGTATTGTAAGCCACGATCATCATTACTGAACTTTGTTGGGAGAGGAACTCATGCAGGATGCAGTGACTGCTGTCATTGGGAGTTATGACATTACAGGCCGCTACTTAGACCGAGATGCGATTGATACGCTCAAAGCCTACTTTGGGAGCGGCGCTGCCAGAATTCAGGCGGCATCAATCATTACTGGCAATGCTGCCCAAATTGTCAAGACAGCCGGATCACGCCTGTTTGATGAAAACCCTGAGCTGATTCGTCCTGGTGGCAATGCCTACACCACCCGTCGCTATGCAGCCTGCTTACGCGATATGGACTACTATCTTCGCTATGCTAGCTATGCGCTAGTGGCTGGCGATATGGACGTACTCAATGAGCGCGTTCTAGAAGGTCTGCGGGAAACCTATAACTCCTTGGGCGTGCCGATTGGACCCACAGTACGGGGCATTCAAATTATGAAGGCCGTTGTGCAGGAGCAGGTCGCAGAGGCTGGGGTTGATGCAGCGGCAGTAGTCGCACAGCCTTTTGAGCATTTGTGCCGTCAGTTTAGCGAACAAAATATCTAGGGTATTGATGGGTAGGCGGTTCATGGGTAGGGGCAGGTTTAGCTAAACCTGCATCGGCTCTAACCCAAAATTTTGTCAAAACCTGCCCTCTAACTCCGAAGATGGTATTTAATTTTCAATCTACAATTTTTCCAAAAGCCGAGGTTTCCTCGGTTTTTTGGTATTTTTTACTTGTTTAACATCACCCTCTTCTACAACCCCTCGCCCATCAAGGTGAGGCTACGGTGTACACCAAGTCTTAAAGTTTTCCCTCTGTAAAGGTTTTTGCCATAAACCGATTCATCAATCCCCTCTCGGGAGGGGCAGGGGTGGGTTAGTCATGACGCGACTGACTAACCCACCCCGCCCTTCGGGCACCCCTCCGAGGAGGGGATTTTTCTCAGACTTGTGTAGCCCATCAAGGGAGAGGGGAGCAAGACTTAGCCGAATGACTGGAGTAACTATCGAAACAGAGCATACCGCGCAGCAACAGCAGATCCGAGATAATGCGATCGCCTGTCTCAACACTCGCCTCGCACGCTACCAGCAAACGCCCGTTGAGCTAAAGGTACAGCTACAGCCGCATCTAGAAGTCTTGAGTGCGCTTCAGCATAAGCTGTCTGGAACCCTGCTCCAAATTGCGGTGTTTGGCCTGGTAAGCCGTGGTAAATCCGCCGTTCTTAACGCCCTGTTTGGAGAAACACTGTTTCCGACAGGATCACTGAATGGCGTGACCCAGTGGCCTCGCTCGGTGCGTTGGTCTTTGGCTGGGGTTCCAAACCTTCAGCTTGAGTTGATTGATACCCCTGGTCTCGATGAAATTTCGGGAGAGGCTAGGGCGCTGATGGCGCAAGACATTTCCCGCTGTGCAGACTTGATTTTATTTGTGACGGCGGGGCCACCCATGCCCATCGAGTTAGCGGCATTGGCAGAGCTTGCGCAGCTCAGTAAGCCGATCCTTTGGGTGGTCAACAAAGCCGATCTGTATCCAGATTTAAAGGCTGAGACACTGTATCAGTCTTTAAGCGATGGGGCGCTCCAGACCGTATTGTCCCCTCAAGAAATTGTGCTAACCTCCGCAGCGCCAGCCCCTGTTCAGGTGCGTCACGAATGGCCCGATGGTCGCACCAGCACCGAGTGGGAAACGCCACCCCCCCACATTGAACCCCTTCGACAGGCGTTGCTCGACTTACTGAACCGAGAAGGGCTATACCTGCTGTCGCTGAATGTGCTGCTTCAGGTACAGGCCACCGAGCGCCAGATTGTGGCGGCGATCGCCCAGTACCATGCCAAACCCCTTGAAAAATCACAGTGGCAGCTTTGGGGGTTCAAAGCTGCCACTGTGTGTCTTAACCCTTGGGGTGGTCTAGATCTCCTCCTGGGCTTTTTGATGGATATTGCCCAAGTGCGGCAGTTGCTGCAACGCCAAAACTTGCCCGTCACTCGTCACAACGTCGGCACCCTTTGGAAAACGCTGCTGGTGAGTGCTGGCTGCCTAGGGTTAGCAGAAGTAGGCACCAGTGGACTCGACAGTATGCTGAATGGCTCGGAGGGTGCACCACTGGTTGCGGCAGTGACCCAGGGGGCGATCGCCTTCTACAGCGCATCCCTGGTGGGGAAATCGGCTCAGCGCTATTTGCTGGAGGGCGCAACTTGGGATGCCCAAGGCTCTAGTACCGTTCTTGAAAACCTTTTGGCGGCGCTATCTCCAGAAATGGTGGTGTATCGACTTGCGGGGGCTTTGGGTGCGCACCCAGAGACAGCCGCAATCTTAGAGCGCCCAGCGCTCATCCAAGAACGCAAGTAGGGAACCGATAGCTTCTGCCAAGGTACTCACCAAGCGGTTCAGCGCTACGGCACTCAGCGCTACACCCACCGATAATCCTGGTTCGTGCTCAAACAACCCTTCTTGGGTGAGTAGTGTGCTGACCGTTAGCTCAAATACGCCTAATCCTCCAGGGGCACCAGGGGTCACAAAGCCTAACACCCAGCCCACGCTAAAAATGCTGACTAGCAGAGGGACGGTTTGCAATGAAATGGGCGTAAGGGCAACAACCGTTAGCACAAAGCCTAGCCCGCGCAGCACAACAAACAGCATTTCGCCCAACAGTGGCCCTAGGGGATAGTGCTTTAGCCATCGCTGGGGAGACGCTTCAGCCTTATCCTCACCAGACTTTTTGAGCTGACTGAGCCGATCTAAGATCGGCCCTAAAATTTTGGGGTGTAGCACCAGCAAAATGCCGCCCACTGCCACAATTGCGAGCGGTAGCCACGGACGTGGAATACAAAATAGCCCTATGATCACGCCGCCTGCCGCCATCAGAAGGGTATCCAGGAGAACGCTCAAGGATGCAATTGCGAAGGGTGCGCCTTGGTCTTTTGCGGCGATCGCCCTCCCATATAAATGCAGCACGTTACCTGGCAGATACTTGGCAATATTGGTTTTGAGGTAGGTCTGCGATGCCCAAGTGCGGCTAATGGGCTGTCCGAGTTCCTGCAAAATCCAGCCCCAGACCCAGCCTGTCCAGATGTGGGCGAAGAGGGTGGTTCCGGTGGCGATCGCCAGACAAGCCCAGCCTGCTGCCGTAATGCGTACCGTGCGAACTTCTTGCCAATGGGCAGCGAGAGTGTGCCCCAGAAAAACAAAAATGGCAATCAATAGCAACGGCGACAAAAATGGTTCCCAGCGCTTCCACAGCCGCTGAACCCTAGGCCAAACTTTATGCATGAACACCCTTACTGCATATCTACTGGCATCAATCCCTTTTCTTTCAGCCATTCAGGGTTGTAGAGCTTTGACTGATATCGTGTGCCGCCATCGCAAAGCACGGTCACAATGGTATGGCCTGGGCCAAGCTGTTTGGCTAATGCAACCGCTGCACCTACATTAATGCCCACCGAGCCACCCATAAACAGCCCATCTTTGCGTAAGAGCTGATAAATGACGCGGATGCACTCTTGGTCGTCAATCTGGATGGCATCATCAATGGGCGCCCCCTCTAAATTGGCGGTCACGCGGCTATTGCCAATGCCTTCGGTGATGGAGCTGCCTTCCATGTGAATTTCGCCCGTTTTGACGTAGCTATAGAGTCCGCTGCCCATGGGGTCTGCCAGTACGGTCTTGATGTTAGGGTTTTTCTCTTTGAGGTACAGCGCTACACCCGCATAGGTGCCGCCCGTCCCCGTTGAAGACACCCAGGCATCAATGTTGCCATCGGTTTGTGCCCAAATCTCTGGACCTGTGGTTTTGTAGTGGGCAATGCGGTTGGCTAAGTTATCAAATTGGTTTGCCCATACCGCATTTTCAGTTTCGGCTGCCAGTCGGCCTGAGAGCTTGACGTAGTTATTGGGGTCTTTGTAGGGCACCGCAGGCACGGCACGTACTTCAGCACCCAGCACCCGCAGGGCATCCATTTTTTCTTGGGACTGCGTATCTGGAATCACGATGAGGCATTTGTAGCCCTTTGCGTTACAGATGTGGGCAAGGCCAATGCCCGTATTGCCAGCGGTGCCTTCGACCACCGTACCGCCTGGTTTGAGTAAGCCTTTGGCTTCGGCATCTTCAATCATGAACAGCGCCGCGCGATCTTTGACCGAACCACCAGGGTTGAGGAATTCGGCTTTGCCTAAAATTTCGCAGCCTGTTTCGTCACTAAAGCTATTGAGCCGAATGAGGGGAGTGTTGCCAACGGCATTGACGAATCCCTGCTTGATGTCCATAGGTTGTGTGGAGTATGTGCTTCGTTCTTTCACCAATCTTACCGAGTCTGAGGCCTTCCACAGCGAATCTGCTCAATTTGAGGGGTGCAATGAGCGTGATGAAATTTTAAGGTTTAGGTTTCTAAACCCTTAGGGTTATGCAATAATAGGAATCGTTAAGTTTTGGCTCAGTAGCTCAGTGGTTAGAGCAGGGGACTCATAAGCCCAAGGTCGGCAGTTCAACTCTGCCTTGAGCCATTTTTATAAAAATTGCTGGTTCTGACGAGTTCTGTAGAGAAGTTATAAGCCTTGACTGTCGCCATTGATAGATTCGGCGATCAGCAAGTTATGTAGCCAATTTTCACTATAAAAAAAACCATTTAATGTAATGCCTCAAATGGAGAAGACTTACTGGGGTTATTGCCGCGAGTTCGTTTTCCGTAAGAGTGGAAGTTCTATACAGAGCTATTGCTCTGCTTTGGAGTAAAGCTGATTCCAGTGCCCTTGGCGTATTCAGCTTCATAAGAGAAGGGTAAGCATATCGTTTTAGTACCTGCGGATTTGGCCTGCATCATGGGAGCGCTACCAATTTTGAGGCTTATGACTTAACAAAAAATCTCCCTACAGAATCCGTCAGAGCCAGATATTTGAAGCTTTTCTAACCGTAGTGCTGTCTACTAAAAAGAGACGTGGGCTGTAGTACAAACAACTTCAGCCGATGGACATTTCCCTTCTACAAATTCTCTATGTCTCAACCCCTGTCTGAAATTGCTCGAGATCGCGGCATCCGCTACTTCCTCATTTCTTTCACCGATCTATTTGGCACCCAACGCGCCAAGCTAGTTCCGGCTCAGGCTATAGATGCGATGACCGCCAGTGGCGCAGGTTTTGCAGGCTTCGCCGCATGGCTAGACATGACCCCCGCCGACCCTGATATCTTCGCCCTCCCCGATCGCACTAGCCTCTTTCAACTCCCCTGGAAACCTGAAGTCGCCTGGATGCCTGCCGATGTCTTCATGGAAGGCCAACCCCTCGCCCAAACCCCGCGCCTTGTCCTCAAGCACGTCCTCCGCCAAGCCGAAGCCCTCGGCTATCGCATCAAAACAGGGGTGGAGTGCGAATTTTTTCTGCTCACCCCCGACGGCACCCAACTGTCTGACCCCCGCGACATCGCCAGTAAACCTTGCTACGACCAGCAATCCCTCATGCGCCGCTTTGACGTGATTGCCGAAATTTGTGATGTCATGCTGACCCTCGGTTGGGGAGCCTATCAAAACGATCACGAAGATGCCAACGGTCAGTTTGAGATGAACTGGGCTTACGCCGATGCCCTCGTCACCGCCGATCGCCATGCCTTTTTTAAGTACATGGTGAAGGCGATCGCCGAAAAGCACGGCCTTCGCGCCACCTTTATGCCCAAACCCTTCCCGCACCTCACAGGGAATGGTTGCCATACTCATCTCTCCGTCTGGGACAACGCCGGAACCACCAACCTATTTCACGATCCAGCAGGCGAACTCGGTCTTTCTGTTCTGGCCTATCAATTCATTGGTGGCGTATTGCACTCTGCCGAAGCCCTGTGCGCCTTCACCAACCCCACCGTCAACTCCTACAAACGGATTAATGCTGCCGTGACCACCTCAGGGTCCACCTGGTCGCCCAACGCCATCAGCTACAGCGGCAACAACCGCACCCACACCATCCGTATCCCAGAACCCAATCGCTTTGAATTTCGCCTACCCGATGGATCTGCCAACCCCTACCTTTTACCCGCCGCGCTCATTGCCGCAGGGTTAGACGGCATTACCCAAAAACGTGACCCAGGACCTCGGTATGACAACAACGCTTATACCGACCCGCTCCCCGCTGGAACCCTCAAGGCGCTGCCGATGAACTTATTGGATGCACTGCGCAACCTAGAAAATAGCGCCGTTTTATCTGAAAGATTAGGAGATCCGCTAGTTTCCGCCTATCTCAAGCTCAAACATCAGGAATGGCGAAACTACAGCAGCACCATCAGCCCCTGGGAACTGGAAAATACTCTGGACTGCTGAATTAATAGATAGCTGAAGTATTGCGAGTTTATGGAGTGGACTGTTTTTCTGTCTCACAACTGGGTCTGGCAATCAGTCCAGGGTATGGCTCTACCGCAAACGCTTGATTGGGGTGGCTTAGGAGATAGCGATCGCACGTCCCAAACAGTTCCACCTCCGTCCGAGCACGGCGCATCTCAAACAAAAACTTACCCTCGGCATCTACGCCTTGACCAATAAAGTTGAGATATTTCTTGAGGTAGTTCACCCGCGATCGCTCTGGGATATTGGGAATTGCGACGGCATTATTGAGCTTATCAATGTAGTTTCGTACCTGTGCCAGCGTAATCACAGAAATAGGCTGACCGTTCAAGTGCTCTCGCACCTGCTTAAAAATCCAGGGGTTGCGGATCGCGGCTCGACCAATCATCACCCCAGCGGCTCCGGTTTTTTCTAACGTGGTGACGGCAGACGCGGCAGAAGAAACATTACCGTTTGCCAAAACAGGACAATTCACCTGTTTCACTGCTTGGGCAATCAGGTCGTAATGAATTGCGCCGTGATACGACTCTTTGACGGTGCGACCGTGGAGACTGAGTAAATCAACATTGTGCAGATTAATCAGATCAAGAATGCGATCAAAGTTAGCAGCATCTTCAAAGCCGATTCGCATTTTGACCGTAAATAGCCCATTAATGCTCTGCCGTAATGCCCCTAAAATTTGGCTAATTCTTTCAGGGTCGCGGAGTAGCCCACCGCCCACATTTTTACGATAAACCCGAGGCGCAGGGCAACCCAAATTGAGGTCAATCCCCGCAACGGGATGACGACTCAAAGCTTGAGCCGACCGGATGAGGTCAGACACATTCTCGCCAATGAGCTGGGCAAACACAGGACGACCCGTGGCGTTTTCTGTAATAGAGCGCAGAATATGCGGGTCTAAGCTGGAGTGATCATAAACGCGAAAATACTCGGTAAAAAAATAGTCAGGGCTACCGTAGCCAGCAATCACCTGCATAAAAAGCAGATCGGTGATGTCTTGCATGGGTGCCAACGCCGTTAGGCTGAGTTCTGGCTGTAGCGGCGCAGGTAAAAGAGCAGATTTCTGTAGCGTCACGGTCATGGATTGAGCTTAAAGTTTTGAATCTGGAACTAAGGATCGTGGATTAAATAACTTACAGAATTGTTTAGAAGCGATACGCTCTGCATTCCCTCATCCCCTAACCCCTTCTCCCAGAGCGGGAGAAGGGGAACAAGAAACTCCGGCTCCCCTCTCCCGCTCTGGGAGAGG
>JANNDV010000276.1:0-6618 GCA_031387975.1 Acaryochloridaceae cyanobacterium OTE_75_metabat_521
TTACACTCCCTCATCCCCTAACCCCTTCTCCCAAGGCGGGAGAAGGGGAACAAGATTCTTCTTACTCCCCTCTCCCGTTCTGGGAGAGGGGCTGGGGGAGAGGGTCAAAGTTGGAGGTTATTAAATCTTTGATCCTAAGTAGATGGGCGTAATTAAATGACCGATAGGGCTTGGGTTTCGACTCCTTATCGTCTCTGACGAACACGGAGCCGAAACCCGTTTTATAGTTTATTCAGTCCGCCTACGTATCTTGTTGAAGCAGATTGAGAAACTGCCGTACCTTCTCTAAATGTTCTTGCTCACAGAGATGTGCTGGGCATTTTTCCGCAAGGCGGTAGTCGGCGATCGCCTTTTGATGTTGCCCCATTTCAGCATAGGCATTGGCACGGTTCAGGTAAGCGCTTAAGCAATCTGGGTCAAGACGCAGTGCTTCAGAATAGGCCATAATAGCGCCCTGTAAATCATTGGTTCCTGCATAGGCAATCCCCTGTCCCAAATACGTTTCACTGTGGTGTAGGCCGTGGCGTAACGCAGATTTGAAATCTTCGAGTGCGCTTTGGCTATCTCGCACCTTTAGGTAGGCATTGCCACGATTATGATAGGCTTCTGCACAGTCTTTATCCGCTTGAATGGCCTGATCAAAAATAGTAGCCGCCGCCTGAAATTTTGCGTTTTCGACATAGTGCATCCCCTGCGTAAACCGTTCGCTAGGCGTAGCACAATCTAAAAACTTTGCGTCTAGATTGGCAAGTTTTGGAAAGGATGGAATTGAACGAAGTCGAGGCTGCGGCGATCGCTTTGTCGCAGAAGAAGCAGGCTCTTTGGGTAACACAGGCGAGTCGGCTCGAAGGTTAGTCACCTTTCCCCGCCGAAGTAAGACAGTCTGTGGATGGGTAATGCAGGCCCAAAGGCCAAGGTAAAGCAGCACCCCGCCGAAAAGTTTGTGCTGACCGATGTAATATAGACCAACGGCAATGGCGATCGCGCTAGCGGCATACCCCACCTGTGCCAGCCATGGATAAGATGGGGGCAGCTTCCCAGATTTGCCCCATAACAGTGCGCGTAACGCCCGAGCGCCATCTAAGGGCAGTCCTGGAATGAAATGGAACAGGCCAAGGGTCGCATTAATGACCTTGATAGCATCGACCAAGGTTAAAAGCGATTCGCCTAGGTTAAAGCGCAGTGATGCTAACCCACTGAGCAGCACAAAGATAGATAAATTGACCAGTGAACCCGCGAGGGAAACCTCTAGAAGCTGAAGTGGCCTTTGATAATTTTGTTGAAACGTTGTCGTGCTGCCAAACCCGCGAAACACAATAGATTGAACCGTCATGGCGTAGGCACGACCTGCGATCGCACGCCCGACTTCATGCAGCAATACTGAAACCAGCAGCAGCAGCGCAGTGAGAAACCCCATCCCCCAGCCCAGTCGAAGGCTAGAAACACCAGACAGTTGGCTAAAAACTAAGCTCCAGACCAGCAAAACAGGAAGGCAGGACAACTCAATAGAAAGGGGAATGCCCCAAGGTTTAATGCCCCAGTTTTGACGAAGAAGAATCACAATGTTCGCTTTTGTGGATGGGTGAGTAAAAAAAGTTGCTGCTGCTGCTACTATCCCTAAAGGTGCCCATCTTTGAGGCTTAATCTTGCAAACCCATTCACCGAAAACCCATTCACCCCGTCCATAGCTGCATTAATGCAAAACTGAGAAATCCGCTCCCTAAGGGCACACTCAAGTTATCAAGACCAAACTTAGAGAACGATTCTAGCCCCGTGGCAACGGCTGCAACAATGACTGCGGTTAAGACAACTGGTGCAGAGAATCCATAGGCAAAGCTCAAAATGGAGAGGCTAGCAATGGTACTGGCGATCGCCATCGTCGCAGTTCCTTCCCAGCTTTTGGTCATACCCCACACGGTATAGGGGTGCTTCCCGAAGCGTTGACCGATGAGGGCCGCGAGTCCATCGCCCCAGGTCATAACCAAAATGCCCAAGACCGCATGAGCCTGAAGCCCTTGAGGCCAAAAGTAGGCAATGAGCAGCCCAATGCTGACGGAATAAAAAAACGTGCCAAAGCTCTTGCGACCCACGCCGCTAACGCTGGCTAAAACCGGATACCAGTAAGAAGCTAGCGTCGCAATGCTAGAAACAACGGCAGCGGTAATGCCCACCCAGGCCGGAATGTGGAGCCACCAAGCCAGCAAAATAACGTTGCCCACCCCAATGTGAACAATCTTGCGAGAAACTTCACCACCTAGGGGCGTAAACCGAGCGACCAGTTCTGCTACCACTAACACAACGCCCAGCCAAAGCCCTACCCCTAAGATTTGATACTCCATTTTCGTTATGCTGCTTGAGCGTCTGAGGCGTGACGCTCAAGCGCCAGCTCAAGAATTTTATTCACCAAGTCAGGGAAGGCAATGCCTGTTGCTGCCCACAGTTCTGGATACATGCTGGTAGACGTGAACCCAGGCAGGGTATTGATTTCGTTTAAGAATACTTCCCCTGTTTGCTCAACGTAGAAAAAGTCTACCCGTGAAAGTCCTGCTCCATCCACTGCCTCAAAGGCTTGGATCGCCATCTCTTGAATGGTTTGCGCAATGTTCTGCGGCAAGTGCGCCGGAATCACCATCGTCGAGCGCCCAGCGGTATATTTTGTCTCGTAATCGTAAAAGTCACTGTCAAAGGTAATTTCGCCAATCACTGAGGCTTTGGGATGATCGTTGCCCAATACTGCGCATTCCACTTCGCGGGCAGCGGCAACCCCCGCCTCTACAATAATGCGACGGTCATAGCTGGCGGCATTATCGAGGGCAACTTCTAGCTCAGCGCGCGATCGCACTTTAGAGATCCCCACCGATGACCCTAGGTTGGCGGGTTTGACAAAGCAAGGGTAGCCCAACTCTGTCTCTAGGCGATCGCAGAGCTTGGTAAACACGCAGGGGTCTGACCAAATCTGCGATCGCGTAACGCCCAAATACTTAACCTGCGGTAGCCCTGCTGCGGCAAACAGGGTCTTCATGGCTAGTTTATCCATCCCCCCTGCGGAGGCCAACACCCCAGACCCCACATAGGGCACCTGCATTAACTGCAATAACCCTTGAACCGTTCCATCTTCTCCATTCGGCCCGTGGAGGATAGGGAACCAAACGTCAATGGTGGATGCCTCTGCCGGAAATTGCCAGCGATCTAAGGCGACTTCTGCGCCTAAGGGTTTGCCGCTAGTGAGGACAGATTGGGCGGTTTCTCCGGCAACCCAGCCGCCATTTTTCTGAATGTAGACTGGCACAAGGTCGTATTTATCAAGATTGGGTGCGGCCTGGAGCGCTCGCGCAATCGAGCCTGCGGAGACAATAGAAACCTCATGTTCTCCAGAACATCCGCCAAATAACAACCCAACCCGATGTTTCGTCACAGTTTTTCTCCGACCACGCTTCAAGATAGACTACCATACCAATCTTCTTAAACTAGTCGTGCTCGTCTTGCCCAGTTAATAGCAATGGCTGAAGGGGGGTCATCAATTCTGGAATATCTTGTTGAACGGCATCCCACACCACGGCGGGATCTACTTTGTCATATTGATGTGCCAGAATGTTTCGCATCCCGATGATGTCTTTCCAGGGCACTGCTGGATGTTCTGTTCGGAACGCTGGAGATAGGCGGTTTTCAGCTTCTCCAATCACAACAATTTCGTAGAGGACGGCAGCCTGAGTACGGCGATCAGATTTCAAATCATCGTAATTCATCCCAACGGTGAAGCTCAAAATCTCTTGGGCTGCGTTCCACATATCTTGAATAGACTGCTGATCACGCGACATAGAGTACTTGAGCCGATTTCAAAATGTTGCGGCTGCGGGTTAAGTTATGGCTTTGCTCGATGGATTGCTTGGTCAAAATATCCACACCCCGTTCCAGCAAATCTTCTAATTCATGCTTAATTCGAGCTAGGGTTAGCAATCCCTTACGGGCATTGGGGGCAAAAGTAATCAACACATCAATATCGCTAGTGGGTTTGAAGTCATCTCGCAAGACAGATCCAAACAAAGCAGATTCGACGATTTGCCAGCGATCGCACAGTTCTTTAATTTCAACTATTGGTAAGTTGAGATTTTGAGTCATCATAGCGTTCATTTTTCAGTATAGGATGGCTGCGATCACTTAAACAAAGCATGGCGATCGCTACGCACTAAGAGTCTGCATTAATGTTCGGCTTCAGCGTTTAGTGATAGCTCTTGTATAAAGAATCAACACGGCGGCTAGCCACTCTGCATAGGCTAGTCGAGAATAGAGTTATAAATTCTCTAGATTCAAACACTAGATTCAAACGCTAGATTTAAACACTAGGTTGATGCCATGCTGCTATCGCAGCTTAAACTCACCTCAGATCAAAAAATTGAGCACCGTATCTTGACTGCTGCGGAGCATCTATTCGCCGTCCAAGGGTATGAGCGCACCACCACCAAACAGCTTGCAGAACTGTCAAAGGTGGCTGAAGGCACGTTATTTAGACATTTTGACAGCAAAAAAGCCATCCTTGCCGCCGTCATGGGTCGGGGTTGGGACGTGCTCTTAGATGACCTCATTGAAACCCTCTGTGAGGTATCCGATTGCCAAGATATGGTGGGTCTACTACGACATCGGCTTCAGGATGTTCATCGCCATGCCGATCTCATCAAGGTTTGTTTACTGCAAACGCCGTTTCATCCTGAGCTATGTGAAGCCATTCAGCAACAGCGGCTGACACAGATGCTGGATGTTTTAGAAGCCTACATCCAGACGGGGATTGAACGCGGCTGTTACCGACCGCTGAAGGCTGCAAGTGTTGCTCAGGTTTTACTCGTGATGTTTTTGGGAATGAGCTGGTTTGACAATCCGCTGCTCAATGACCAAGATCTTCCCCAAGCTGAAATCCAGATTTCAGAGACTTTAGCCGATCTTTTGATGAATGGCCTACTGCTGCGTTCTTAGCCCGCTGCTTTCGCTGTTCAGCAAGTAAGATAGCCCTTCACAAAGACAGCGCTGAGGCTTCAGCGCTGTCAACTTTATAAAATTATAAAAACTGAAGCGGCAGAACCTGCCCTTTAGAGCACACCCATATTGGTTAAGCCCAAAATGGCACCTGCGCCCAAAATGTGGCCGAAAGCCGTTGTACCCAATACGGCACCTAAGCCAAATCCGCCAAACATGTTAGAGGCAGGCATGGCTGGACCTGTGCTTTGGTTTTTGATGGTTAGCTTGCCAAAGGCGATCGCCAGTACATTGGCAATCACCATGATGATGGCAACGTTAGGACTCCAATCTGCTGCTCTAACGGCAACTGCGAGTAATGTGGGGGTAAACAAAGGTTTTCTCCTTGCGCACTTGATAATTTTTTGGATTCTAGCTGTTTTATTTATCAGAGAATGCAGCCCTGATGGCTAAAGCTGCATCAATAGTTAACGAACCCAGGGGATCGTCTTGGGACAGCTTGATTAGATTTCAAGGATTTTAGAATAAAAACGGTACTGCTTTCAAAAAAGCTGCATATTCTTTGCTTTGACACGCCCATAAAACTCTTCCATCGTCTCGATAAACGATTGATCCTTAGACCAAAAGGGTGGAAAGTCTCCCTGCTTTTTCACTAAGATGGCTGGCACACTGGCGTGGGGTGCGGCTTCGATGGTTTGGGGTAGGCGTTTTTCGCCATGCCAAAAGTCTTTCAGGTTTGTTAAGGGAATCGCTTTTTCAACCCCAGGTTTTGTGAAATAGCTGAGATCTGGTTCTGGTACAGATTTCGCCAGGGTTAATTCTGCCGATAGCGCCTGACCGAGGGGCGATCGCGCCAGTTCTTTCTGGAGCGCCTGCCGCGATAACCCCCGTAGTTCAAATAGTAAAAACGGATCTTCGTCGAGCTGGGCAGCAATGAGGTAGTACACCCCAGCAATGTGCTTACAGGGGTTACTCCAGTCAGGGCAAGAACAGTTGGTTTTGAAATCGTCTTTGCGATGGGGCAGTAAATATAAATTGAGTTTGGCAAAGGCATCGTCGATGTTATCGGGGATTTCGTTGAGCATCAGCCGCGAAATCAGACTGGCTTTAGAGGCAATGTAGGCGATCGCCGCTGACCAGTTGGCGGCACTAATGGTCTTAAACTCAATGGTGGTGGTGTAGAGGGGTTCTTTGTGTACGCCAAAATAGGGGTTTATAGATCCGCGTACTTTGGCAGAAATTACGCCATCTTTTATGTCAAAGCTTTTGACCTTGCCGTTGCGAGCGTAAGAGCGGCCTCGGCTTAAGCGGCCTGAGTCCATGAGTTTTTCGAGGGCGGCAATGAAGCGTTGCCCCCACCAAGATCGACTAAATTGCGCCATTGTTTTTACTCCAAGGTTGCGCGCCTACTCAGTAGCGTAGCATCGTGGATTAAATAACTTAGGATCGTGGATTAAATAACCTCCAGAATTAAGCTTTTTGCGGTTTGGCTGTGTAATTCCATTCTGGCAGGTAAGGATCGTGGATTAAATAACCTCAACTTTTGACCCTCACCCCCAGCCCCTCTCCCGCTCTGGGAGAGGGGAGCCGGAGTTTCTTGTTCCCCTTCTCCCGCTCTGGGAGAAGGGGTTAGGGGATGAGGGAATGCAG
>JANNDV010000175.1:0-10861 GCA_031387975.1 Acaryochloridaceae cyanobacterium OTE_75_metabat_521
CCTCTCCCAGAGCGGGAGAGGGGAGCCGGAGTTTCTTGTTCCCCTTCTCCCGCTCTGGGAGAAGGGGTTAGGGGATGAGGGAATGCAGAGCGTATCGCTTCTAAACAATTCTGTAAGTTATTTAATCCACGATCCTTAGGATTTATCACGCGCGATCGCCCCTTTCACTTCGGCTGTACTAAAGAGCGGCGATCGCCCATTTTGGAAGAACTTAAGATTGTTGCTGCATAACGTATTCGCGTAAAGCACGGTTGATGCTGGTTTGATACCCTTCGGATTGTGGATGATGGGTCTTGAACCAGTCGATGAGATCGGCATCAAGTCGTAATGTGATCTGCTGCTTGACGGGGCAGTTCCAAATTCGGAATGTAGCAAAAAATACAAATGATTTTACATAATCGGAATTGTCGCTAGATGCAGTCTGAATAGGAGTTTTTGCAGGTGAGTTTCAGTTAGCTTACATTAGTCCAGATTTGTCAACACCATTAAATCGAATACATCTATTGAAAATAATCTCAGAAAAAGAGGCTGAAACGCTTATATAGCGTTGAATTTGGAATTGCTGAAGAAAAGCACTCACTCAACCTGTGACACGAATTTAGGGTGGACTGTTCAGTTCAGCTAACGTTTAGCGATCGCTTTCTCCGTCACATCTACTCCACGTTAATCTCTCAAGCTCACAGATCGCTTCAGTTCCTAACCAAAATCTCATTCATGGGAAGCTCACAAAGCGCTTCAGTGCCACGCGCTTGTACCGCTAGCACCTGAGAGAGCGCCAACTGAACCACCTCTACGCCAGCCCCTACCTCAGAAGATCGTTCCGTCAAACAGCGTTTCCATTGACGGCTGCCGGGTTGACCTGCAAAAAGCTGAAGCATGTGCCGCGTAATTTTGTGTAGTTTTTGCCCCTGCTCCGTCCACCGCACAATGTAGGGCAGCATCGCATCCACAATAGATTCAGGGGTTGGCGGCGGCGAATCTTCTCCATAAATGATCTGATCTGCTGACGCAAACACAAACGGCGTATCGTAGGCAGCGCGCCCAATCATGACTGCATCAACCTGTTTTAGGTGAGCTTGCGCTTGAGCCAGCGTCAGAATTCCGCCATTAATTTCAATCGCTAACTGAGGGAAATCTTGCTTCAGCCGATACACATCTGCATAGCGCAACGGCGGCACATCGCGGTTTTCTTTTGGGCTTAAGCCTTGCAGCCACGCTTTACGAGCATGTACCGAAAAGCGATCGCACCCCGATGCCGCAACGGTCGTCACAAACTGCACCATATCTTCATAGGCATCCTGGTCATCAATGCCAATCCGGTGTTTCACCGTGACGGGGATAGACCCCGACTCACGCATTGCCGTCACACACTCTGCCACTCGCTCTGGCTGAGCCATAAGGCAAGCGCCAAAGTTGCCGCTCTGGACACGATCGCTGGGGCAACCCACATTGAGGTTAATTTCGTCATAGCCCATGTCTGTGGCAATTTGGGCGCACAACGCCAGTGCCTTCGGGTCATCGCCCCCAACCTGAAGCGCCAGAGGCTTTTCGGCAGCGGAGAAATCGAGGAGATAATGGCGATCGCCATGCATAATGGCAGCGCTCGTCACCATTTCGGTGTACAGCAGGGTTCTGCGGGTGATTTGGCGTATAAAGTAGCGAAAATGCCGATCAGTGCGATCCATCATTGGAGCCACGCTGAGCGAATGGGTTAGGGCACATCGGCGCTGAACATCCAACATCGGGCTAGAACTCTTAGACATACTTACTGCCCCGCCCCATCGAGAAAAGTCTGTACCGCGCCATCCTGACGCAGCAGCAGTCGAATGTTTGAGCGAGCGCCCGAAGCAGAGACAAATGTAGAGGAAGGCTGCGGCAGTGGCACCTGATTAAGATATTGCTGAGCTGACGCGCCCAGCGGCTCAACCGCCCCTAGCGATCCATCCGCATTGACCGTCACGCGATATTCTAGGTTTTTTTGCGGCAGAGAAGAGGGCTGCCATCGAGACGCGACATAGTTACGCACTTCAGCCACCTGTGGTGTGGTATCAAACAAGGTTGATTGCCCCGTCGCTTTTTGGGGTGCAGGAGCTGCTTTAAACGCTTGGGACGGTGCTTTAGAACGCGCTGCACTTCCGCTAACGCTAAACGGCGCAGCGGCATCTGCTTGAGATTCAGCAGTGCTGGGCGCAGATGGGTTTAGTTCAATAGAGGGTAGACCCGCAATGCTCTGGGGCGGCGGCGCTGTGGCGGTCGTACGAGATTGCTCCAAGCGTGGCGGCTTTGCGGACGAAGACGATTCAGTCTGACTCAGGGTTTGATTCTCTTCGCTTTTGGCGGTAATGGAGTTGCCAGAACGGGTAGGGGGCTGAATGGACGGCAAATTAAGGGGACGCGAAGGCGCAGACGGCAAAGGAGACGGTACAGACGGAAAGGCAGAGGGTGCTGACGGAGCCATTGCGGTTTTTGAATTGGATGCAGAAGGGTTAACGGCAACAGGCCCTGTTTGGAATAATCGCCAGGCTGCGGTACCCACCCCCACCGTCAATAACACCACCGCAGCGCTTCTGAGCAAGGGCATTACAGCCGCAGGGCGTTTTGCCGCAATCAGACTTGGCATCTGCTGGAGATCGGCGGTGCAGTCTTCGAGGGCTGCGGCTAGGTCATAGAGTTGAGATACTTTCAGCAGTAGACTAGGCCCAGATTGAGCCGTGGCTAAGCTACCCAGCTTTAATTCATGGGTGAGTAGGCTGTGCAGATGGAGTGCAAGTTCAGCAGTTGCCTCATCGGGGGCTGGGGCTGGTGGCTCAAGCTGTGACCCAGATAACGAGAGTTCAGCCGCTCGACTTGCCAAAACCGTTTGAATGTATTGGGTGACGGTTTCTGTGAGTGCCCAGAGCTGAGTCTGATCGCCATAGATTTCGATGGGTTCACGGGTACGCTGATCTGAACTGTCAAAACTCAGCAAAAACTGAAGCGATTGAATGACAGGCGTTCGTGTCCACCGCGACAGCGGCGATGCTTTAGCCGTTACCTCAAGTGTGCAGGTGGGCGGCGTATACAGCTTAGAAATGGTGGGGCTAAGAACAGACATTACGCTTCGTTGCCAAAGAAATCGTTAGAGAATTAGAGGAGCCGCTACAAAAATAAAATGGACTAAGCCCTAAACATCAATAGCGTTTAATCTATTGGGTTTAATCCATGGGGTGCGATCTACTGGGTGCGATCTAAGAGAGCCATCCACAACCGACGAATGCCCTGGGGCGCACTATAGAACAGCAGGTCTATTAATAGTTTTAACCCGATATCGGTTAAGGCTGCTGGGGTGCGGTGGTCATCCTCCATCCGTTCTTGGTAGAGGTTTGTGAACTGATCAAGGTAGTCTCCGAGCAAGGCGGCTTGGTGGGGTGGTCGGTTTTGCTCGGCTAATTCTTCAAGTAGACACACGGCACGACGAATCGTTTCGTGGTGTTTTTGAGCCAGATGGCAGCTAATGAGCACCAGCGATCGCGCTTCTTCAATATCCAGCTTTTTGCGTCCGCCTGTGCCCCGTCGAATGGGGTTAGACTGTCGCAGCCGCCAAAGTGCCACGCGATCGCCCACCATTTCTTGAACACCCAGATCAGCCGCAGCCTGGAGCATGGCTTCAGACCCAATGCCCGTCAACGCCTCTAAAGCCATCAGCACTAAGTCAATCTGCGTTTTGATATTGTCGAGCTGATCGCCAGTCGGCTGCGCCATCGCGGTGCCCCACTGACGGTGATCAGTGAGAGAGGGAACGGGAGTGGCGATCGCATTGACAGAAGAATCCATGGTGTCATTGAATACAATGCACCCTCATTATTAGTCTGTCGGCAGACCCTAGCGCAAGAGATTGGGTTAATTCCTCGAACTGGCTAAATTCTCCTGACGGAACGGCTCATGCTTTTATAACAATGGCGCAACCCTGAATCAATCGATGCGCGGTTGCTAAAACTGCAACGTCTTTACAATTGAAGTGAACGCTGCCAAAATCTGCCCTCTATAGCTCACAACGTTTTGACCTCAACCCACCCCTGTCCCGTCATTGAGCCACAATGGTTTTCTCGTCCTGCCCCAGAAGTCGCCCCTGACCTCATTGGCTGCATCCTGGTTCGGCAGCTCCCCAATGGCGAACGGCTGAGGGGCACTATTGTTGAAACAGAAGCCTATGGCCCCAATGACCCCGCCTGCCATGCCTACCGCAAACGCACCCCGCGTAATGCCGTTATGTTTGGCGTCGCGGGCTATAGCTACGTGTACTTAATCTATGGCATATACCACTGCTTCAACGTCGTGACGGATCAAGATGGCATCGCCAGCGCTGTTCTGATTCGTGCCCTTGCGCTACAGGATGTAGGTTTAGATTCAGCACTATCACAGAAAGCTCAAGCTAGACTTGCAGCAGGCCCAGGTAAGCTCTGTCGGTGCCTTGAAATTGATCGCAGTTTGAGTCAGGTTCAGTTGATGCACGGTCAGCCCCTCTGGATTGAGCATCCTTCGCTGGAGACGGATGCTGAAATTTCATCTCTAGAACGGGTTCAAACGACCCGAATTGGGCTAACCCAGGGGACAGAAATTCCTTGGCGCTGGTATCTCAAGGGTTCAGCAGCGGTCTCTAAACTCTAGCTTTGCGCCCCTACAAAAGGCTGTTGCTGCTACATCCGCTCTAAAACAGAAATACCTAGCAGAGAAAGTCCCAGCTTCAGCGTCCGTGCTGTGGTGTGGCACAGCAGAAGTCTGGTTGTGCGCTGGGGTTCTGGTGCATCCAAAACCGAGCAGCGGTCATAAAACTGATTAAACTTTTGGCTCAGCTCAAACAGATACTGACACAGGCGATTCGGCATCAAGTCTTCACTAACCTGAGCAATCACATCCGCTATTTGCAAAATGTGCTTGAGTAATACCTGCTCTGATCCATCCTCAAGGGCGATGGGTAAATCCGACGCAATTTGATCAAAGTCAATGTTGCCCTTACGGCTAATGCCCTGCACCCGAACGTAGGCATACAGCATATAGGGTGCCGTATTACCCTGAAGCGCCAGCATTTTGTCATAGCTAAAGATGTAGTTGCTGGTGCGGTTTTGACTTAAGTCTGCATACTTGACCGCCCCAATGCCAATGGTTCGCGCTGCGTCTTCAATAAAGTCTTCAGATTCTGTGCGGCCTTCGGTTTGTAAGCGCTGCTGGAAATCTGCACGGGTACGGGCGATCGCCTCTTCTAGCAAATCCTTCAGGGGCACCGTATCCCCAGAGCGGGTTTTAATCCGCTTCCCGTCTTCCCCCAGCACCAAACCAAAGGGTGCATGGACTAGCTCTACTTTCTCTGGCACCCATCCGGCGCGACGCACCACCTGAAACACCTGGGCAAAGTGATTAGACTGCCCGACGTCTGTGGTGTAGACCAGTCGGTCTGCCTTGTCTTCTCGAATGCGGTAGCGAATGGCGGCTAAATCTGTGGTGGCGTAATTGTACCCCCCGTCAGACTTTTGCACAATCATCGGCAGCGGTTCCCCAGCCTTATTGGTGTAGCCCTCTAGGAACACGCATTGGGCACCCTGATTTTCCACCAGTAGCCCTGCTGCATCCAGCGCCGAAACAACCTCCGGCAGCATCGGGTTATAAAACGACTCACCGCGATCGCAAATGTCTGGCGAAACCCCCATCAGGTCATAGATCAACCGATAGGATCGCTTCGACAGGTCGCAGACAATTTTCCAAGCCTTCAGGGTTTCTGCATCCCCAGCCTGAAGCTGCACCACCGCCAGCCGCGCCGCATCCTGAAAGGCTTCATCTGCATCAAACCGCTGCTTCGCTTCTCTATAGAATGTAGAAAGTTCACCCAAGCTTAAGTCGCTGTCTACATCTAAGGCCGTAGGGTATTCTGAGCGCAAGTGGGCAATCAGCATGCCAAAGGGTGTGCCCCAGTCTCCCACATGGCTCACTCGCAGCACGTCGTGCCCCAAAAATTCGAGCACTCTCGCCAAACATTCCCCAATCACTGCCGGACGCAGGTGCCCAACGTGCATTTCTTTGGCAATGTTAGGGCTGGGGTAATCGACCACCACACGCTGCGGATGTTGAACCGTTGGAATGCCCAAGCGAGGGTCTGCGGCGATCGCCCTGAGCTGTCCTTCCAAAAGAGCAGACTTTAACGTTAAATTGATGAACCCAGGGCCGGCAATCTCCGGAACCTCGCAAATGTCATCAATACATAACGCCGCCACAATCTTAGCCGCCACCTCCCGTGGGGGTAAACCCACCCGTTTCGCCAACGGCAGCGCAACATTGGCTTGATAGTCCCCAAACTTAGGATTCGTCGTTACCCCAAGCACTGGATCTATTGCCGCAAATTCATCACCAAATGCCGCCCCAAGCGCGGCTTGGAGTCGGGTTCTTAATGTATCTTGAACTGAAGCCATAGCTTATCGGCGACGGGCCTCGCGTTTTTCGTTATCTTTTCGTCGGCGATCGCGCCACTCAGCTAGCGTTAGGTACGCTACGCCGCCCGTCACAAGAACGAGCATACCAAGCACCGCAGCCGACATTATGCTGACGGGTGAAACTTCCACGCTTTCTTTTACTGAGCTAGAGATAGATAAGCTAAATCAACTGGGTGGGCGATACTACATGCCGTGGCGACCCCAGACCACCATTGCGATCGAAAACGTAAATAGCGTTAGTAGAGAAACCCAGCCTAGTGTCAGGATATCCATAGGAGTTTGCGTTGAGGTTCCATAACTGTTGTCCCTGATTTTATCTTGAAATGGATGCCTGGCTGAGTATTTTTCGTAAAAACTTTGCGGCTTCTTTCAGAAATCCTGAAAACTTTGCGTTTAAGAACCGTCCTAGAAATGATCAATCTAACCGCACAGCCCTAGAAAACTTATTTGTATTCTTCGCGCTTAAGAGCGTAATTTGCCTCTATGGAGCGGGTACCCTAAGTGAGCAAGCATATTTGTGCTAGAGCAAGTCTGTACATCCACTAATGATTTCTTCATCTTTATAGATGTACAGTCTAAAAATAGGTAAACCTTATTTAAGGGCGGTCTTCGGACTTAATCTACCTATTGCTAAGTCATCGGCCTACAGGCTGAAAGTCCTCTAGCTAAAGCGCACAAGTAGATTTGTTTGCAGCAGTTTTACTTTATTTCTGCGGTTCTATAGTATCCATCAGAAAGAACTTTACTGCGCGCATAAAGAGCACAGCAACTAGGTATTAGCGAATGGTCAAGGTGTTGATTGTTGATGATAGTATGACTCAGCGTCAACTGATGAGCAGCGTACTAGAGCAATTTGGGCTAACGGTTTTAGTCGCAACAGACGGGGTCGAAGCCTGGGAACAAATCCAAAAGGTTCGACCTGACATTGTTGTTCTAGACATTATCATGCCTCGCATGAATGGATATGAAGTTTGTCGCAAAATTAAGACAGACCCCACCATCCAGAGTCTGCCTGTTGTCCTATGCTCCTCAAAAACAGAAGAATTCGATCGTTATTGGGGAATGAAGCAGGGTGCAGATGCCTACCTTGCGAAACCGTTCCTGCCTAAAGAGCTTTTGTCCACCATTCAAAAATTACTTAAAGGTTAGTCGCTATGTTCGATGGGCCTGATCTACCTGACCCTCAGCTCTCTATATCTGAAGTATCTACCCATGATGCTTACTCAGAAACCTTATCTAGCTTTCCATCCCAGCAAAATCCAGAAGGAGACCTGTACTTACGCTTTTTCGTTGAATCGGGTGCGGAATTTGCTCTAGCAGCAATGGGTATCCGTGAGGTTTTATCCATTGTCCCAGACCAAATTACCCCCGTGCCCAACGTTTCGCCAATGCTTATGGGTGTCTTAAACTTCCGAGGGCAAGTGATTTGGATCTCTGATGTGGGTCAGTTTCTGGGTGGAGCTAAACTCCTGAACACCGAGCGTACCGAAGTCTCTATCATCGTCATTGAAGCGCAAGAAATTATGGTTGGCTTGGCGGTCGAGCGCGTTAAGGGAATGGAATGGTTGAGCCTAGATACCCTCATGCCCACCTCCAGTCAAACCGTCGATAGCATGACGCCTTTTTTAAAGGGAGAATGGCAAGGTCTATCAGAGCAGTCTCTACAACTGCTAGACCCGGCATCCATTCTTAGGTCAGCACGATGGGCTGCATGATGGACGGCATAACCTTTCTCTTTGGTTTTTATCCATAGAAAGTAATCCATTTAATTTCTTTTTCCGTTAGTGTATTTTCTAGCGTCACATCAGAAAAGAGCATGAGTTTTCTTGTCGTCAGTGCGTTGTGAAATCTAGATTCCCGTAGAACAACCGTCAGGAGCATTTCAATGGCATTCAGTACTCAATATGCACAGCAATATCAACAAGCAGTGAGTGCTTACATGCAGGGGCACTATGAGGACGCCGCATCTTTTACAAAGACTTTGGTATCAGAATATCCTGACGATCCAAATCTACAGTTGCTCTGCGGTCATATCTACAGTTGCCTACGGCAATACGATGTTGCACAACGCCACTATAAACAGGTGCTGCAAGTCACCAACGACCCTGAATTGCTAGGCTGTGCCAAGAATAGCCTCTCAGATGTCGCCCAGATTTTAGATGATAGCTCGATTGAGGATATGACTGGGCCAGTAGAGTATTGGCCAGATATGTCATCTTATTCTGCATCTGAAGGGGACACGACCCAGATTCAGGTGGGTCTAGCGGCTTCTAAAAAACGGGCTGAGGCGACCGCAGACAAGCTCAATTCAGCCATCCAAAATGGTACAGAAGTGTCTGAATCGCAGACGGGCTGGCGAAATCTATTATTTCAAGAGGAAAATTTTGAAGATAGTCCTTCAGACTCTAGCGACTTAGCTCAGGCTTCAGATCTGTTTGATGACGATGAAGAAATTACGCTCTTGATGGGTAAAAAAGGTTCACAAAAACCAGAGGGTTCGATGTCAGACAATCAATTTTCTGGAGAGCAGGCCAATTCTGGCGATGCGCCTCGCGTTAACAATTCCGAAGAAGTAAATAAAAATGTATTGGATGATGACTTGCCTAATATGGTTTCACCTTCTCAGACACAAAATGATGTGGAAGATTTCAGCGATTTTCTCAATCATATAGACAATGACGAAATGGGTTCATCCGATCATCTCGCCAATTTCGACATGTCTGCGCCGCTTCAAACGTCAGCAGACTTTCATCTTGGTACCAACGCAGATGCGATGCATTTGCGCAGTGAAGAAGAGATCTCTGAGGACTGGGAAACCGATGCAACAGGCATACTGTCCATAAAGCCTGTAGAGAAACAGCCTCTCAGCAGTGCGGCTGAAAAGCCAGAAGCTGCGGTGAATCCGCCGAGTAGTATCAGTTCTTTTAAGGCAGACTTCGATAAAGCCGCAGCCTTAAATGTGGTTTCACGGCGACTGCCTATATTGGCACCCTTTGAAAATGCGCCACTGAGTAAGAAGCCCATTATTATGGCGGCATCTACGGGTGTGGTGGTTGGCGTAACGGCTCTGGTGGTTGGCAGTTTGCCAGGAAGCCCTATGGCTAAATTAGGGTTAGGGGCTTTAGCCGCAGGGGCGATGGGAGGGTTTACCACTCTAGCGCTCAGCCAAACGGTGACGCGTCAGCTTAAAGCATCTACCAGCGACTTGCAGGCTAAGCTATCGGCCGTTGCGCAAGGCGATTGGGGTGTTAAGGCGATCGAGTTTTCTGAGGACGAATTTGGTCAGCTTGCCAAGAGCTTTAACAAAATGACTCACTTTATTGAGTCCAGCACCAAAGATTCCCAACGCAAGGCTGACGATCAGGAAAAGGCTAAAGAAGACCTTCAGCGTCAGGTGATTCGCCTACTAGATGACGTGGAAGGTGCAGCGCGCGGAGATCTCACGGTTCAGGCTGAAGTAACCGCCGATATTTTGGGTGCGGTTGCCGACTCCTTTAACCTCACAATTTATAACCTCCAAAAAATCGTTAAACAGGTGAAGGTTGCGGCCCAAGAAGTGAACAAGGGTGCTGCTGAAAACGAAGAATTTGCCCGAGAGCTATCCTCAGATGCGCTCCGTCAGGCTGAAGAACTCGCTGCCACGCTGAATTCGGTACAGATGATGACCACTTCGATTCAGGAAGTGGCGGATAGCGCCCGCGCCGCAGACCAGGTGGCTCGACGGGCTTCTGATGCCGCGCTCCGAGGTGGAGAAGCGGTAGAAAGCACCGTAGCAGGGATTATGCAAATCCGAGAAACTGTGGCAGAGACGACCCGTAAGGTAAAGCGGTTAGCGGAATCTTCTCAAGAAATTTCTAAGATTGTGGGTTTGATTTCACAGATTGCGTCTCGAACGAACCTTTTAGCGTTGAACGCCAGTATTGAGGCGGCACGAGCCGGCGAATCGGGTCGAGGGTTCGCGGTGGTAGCAGATGAAGTGCGTCAGTTGGCAGACCGAGCCGCTAAGTCTTCTAAGGAAATTGAGCAAATTGTGCTTCAAATTCAGGGAGAAACCAGCTCTGTGATGACCGCAATGGAGGAGGGAACTCAGCAGGTTATTGAAGGAACCCAACGGGCAGAACAGGCCAAGCACTCCCTAGAGGACATTATTCAGGTGTCTGAACAAATTAAACAGTTGGTTGGCTCTATTACTAAAGCAACCTCTGAGCAAACTGAAACCTCACGCTATGTGGGGCAGGTGATGCAGTCCGTTGAGTTGTCTGCTCAAGAAACCTCCCAAGAGGCTCAGCGCGTATCCGATTCGCTGCGTAATCTGGTGGGCGTGGCACGCGATCTACAGTCTTCTGTGGAGCGTTTCAAAGTCGATGGAACAGAGTTTAGCTAAGCCATTCAACACCCAA
>JANNDV010000021.1:0-11607 GCA_031387975.1 Acaryochloridaceae cyanobacterium OTE_75_metabat_521
GCCACCCATGCCCCATTCGTCATAAATGACGGAGCGATGCTGACAGGTGGAGATAATTACCTTGAGTGCGGTTTGAGAGAGTGGCGGCAAGATCAGGTCGTCCCAGGTGGTTTTAGGCTCAATGCGATCGGCTAAGCCTTCTAGGCGAGAACGAGATTCGGTGCGGCAGATCTGCCAGACAAGTTCGGGGAGGGATTTGGGTTCAGCGCCGGCTTTGGGTTTTTGGATTTGGGTGAGAGCGCGGCTGGTGATGGTTTCGATGTTGTGGAGAGTGACATTAAACTGAGCCACGATTTTGCCGATATGTCCGTTGAGCTGGGAGGCGTAGGCACCGAGGTGGTAAGCCCACTGCTGTTTTTGGTCGGGCAGGGTTAGCTCTGGGATATCTAGGCTGAGGGCGTTGGGGTAGCCCTGAATGCGTTCTTCGAGACTGAGGAACAGAGGGTTATGTTGGGAGGCGATGAGCTGGGCAAGGGTTTGGGCGAAGGTGACACTTTGGAAGTCTCTGGGGCTGATTTCTAATAGAAGAGCCTGTTCGTGGAGGAGTGACTGACGTTTCCATTGGGTCAGCCAGTTTTGGAATAGGGCGGCGTCTGGGGGGAGGGCGGCGGCGCTCAGGTGCATGAGCTGGTAGCCGTAGTCTTTGGCAATTTGGGTGGCGATGTAGTGATGGGCTTTGGGGTCGGTGCCGCAGAGTTGGGTGACGGGGACGGTAGTAGCGCTGCTCCACTGGAGGTTGATGTTATCGAGGACGGGGGTATAGCTGGCGGGGAGGGGGTATTGGCTGGGTGAAATGGGGGTGGGGTGCAGGGTGATGGGGTATTGAGGGTCTTGGTATTCGTACCCCATGAGGTATTGCAACACCCAGGGGTCGATTTTGAGCGGGGCGGTGATGAGATTGATATCTTCTAATCCTTTAATTTCAACGAGTTTCCATTGAAATAAAGGGAGGTTCCGGTCTGTTAGGCAGGTAGTGTCAAGATCAGAGAAAAGTGCTGACGCTAGCTGTAGGTTAGGGTAGGCTGCTTGAGGGTTTTCTGAGAGCTTTGCGAGGAGTTTATAGGAGGGGACGTCGATTTCAGCGGCGGCACAAAGCACTAAAATATTTCTCTCAAGCTCACTCAGCTTAAAGGCGCTGCACAGCATCTCTAAGGCAAGGGGTGAGGTTTCTACATTGCTAGGGTTATGGCTATTGCTATGATTTTGGGAAAAGTCAGGGCTGAGAACGTTGGGCACTTCTAAGACCTGCTTTTCTAGCTGCGCTCTCAATAGTCTTATGTTTTGCTGTAGGTATTGGTAGCTTAGCTGTTGCTCATTCATAGCATTTAGGTTAGATATACGTACAATTACAATACCGAAAATTATAAAAGCTGGCCTATTTTTTAAGTGTAACGATTGAAAAGCTATGGAATATGCGCCCCTTGAGAAGAAGCCCGTTAAGCGTCTACAGCAGCCAGTGGTTCCCAAGGCTTTACCGCCCCAACCCTCAGAAACGCCGAAGTTTCAAGGCTATGGGGGTGGCCAGTATGGCAAGGGCTATGCGTTCTTAGACCCCTATGCAAACGTTGAGCCGATCTCAGCGCCCCCGCCGGTCTCCGCAGCGCCCCTTTGGATAAAGCCTGGGTCAGAGGCGCTGAAGTATCGAGGCTATGGGGGAGGTGAGTATGGGAAAGGTTTTGCGTTTTTAGACCCCTATGCAAAGGCTAAGCCAGACTCTGAGCAAACGCCAGAAGCTTCAGCACACCCAGCAGAGACATTGCTAGCCTTTCGAGCAGCACCAGTTCCCGCAGAAGCGCCCGTTGCGCTGCCACCTGTGCGCGTTCAGCCCGGAACCGGAGCGCCTGCCGGACGACCGGGAATGAGTCCAACCTACACGCGACCTACCACCCCTGCACCTGTTGAGAATCCAGATACGGTCATCAACAGCTACAAAAATTATCAAAAATTTATTCAGACTGTCAAAACAGAATTTGGGTCAAGCCTTCCCAGTGCTGCGCTGACAATGCCAGGTGGATTTTTGAACGAAGTTCGCAGTCAGTGGGGCGAAATTTCACCAAAGTTTTTTATCAAAGCAGGTGATCCTGCTCCCCATATCGACCCGCCGAATGCTAGACAGATGCTGCAAGTATGGGAGGCAGCTTGGCAGACTTGGGCAAAAGATTCTGCTCAACTCAATCCAGAGCAGCGAAAAGGCTACAACCAGGCTTACAAGCAATATCTGCAAATCAAACAAGACCTGAAGGCAAGAGCTGCACAAGAAGCTAAGGCAAATCAACCAAAGCCGTCATCAACTACGACAAGGCCAACCCAACCTAAAGCGAAAACCTCTAAGGCAAAAGCGACTGCGCCCACGGTTCATCCACCCACCCCTGCCGAGATTCAGCAGGAGTTAAAACGAACAAAAGCATTGTCCGCTGAAGCTAAGGCGTTGAATGCCAGCAGCGATAGAGAGATTAAGCAGACGGATGAACTGTTTGCCCAAAGCAATAAACAGCTTGCCAAGACTGGGGAACAGATTAACCAAACTGATAAAGAGATTGCCCAGACGAATAAAGAGATTGCACAATTTGAGGCGAATGAACGGGCGCTTCAGCAACGTCAAGCAGCGTCTCAACAACTCAGTGCAAAGAAAGAAAAGCTGAATCGCTTTAGTCAGGGTTTTGTCCACAGTGAGAAATTTGTTAAATCTTTCGAGCAGCAGCAGTTAACCCCACAGCAGCGGGACGCGGTGCAAAAGGAGGTGAGTGCGCGGTATCAGAAGCTATCGAGCTTAGCGCAGCAGGCGGACAGTCCATTTAAGAAAGCTCAGTCTGCCGCGATCCAGCAACAGATACGACAGCAGATCCTATATGAGCGCTTTGTCCCAGCACGGGATATTTATAACTTTGCTCAAAAGTTTGCAGGTGGGTATACCCCGAACAAGATGCAGGCGGTGCGCGGATACTTTGACCAGGTGTTTGAGGGGTCTTATCCGAAGCAACTGCCCCCAGATAGGCGACTAGCGATTGAGGCAGAGGCCGACCGCCAGTATAAGCAAGAGACGGGTCAGGCGAAGGCAAACCGAAATAGTTCGCTATGGAAAAATTACCGCAATATTGAAACCTCAGAGCGGTTTCCTGACCTATGGGGTCAGTTCCGTAGTGATTTGGGACAGCAGCAGGTTAAGGATGCGATAGGAGCGCCACAGCCCCAGGTGCTGACGAAGCCGGATGGGTTGCCTAATCTTGAGCAGAAGCAGGGCGATAAGACATTACCAACATTGCCGATACAGCCAAAGAAACCGGATGGACAGCAGGGAAGCTTTTTACCGAAGCCCATACCGGATGTAAAGCCTAAGCCAGAAGGTGAGCCAGCGAAGGATGACCCTGCTCAGGCTAAGCCTGTGACCAATAAGGCATCGGATCCATCTGAAGTTGATCCGACGACAGCAAAGCAGGATGGGGCGACAGGTAAGCAGAAAAGGAGTAAACCGACAGCCTCTAGCGTGAAGAAAGCAGTAGCAGCAACCCAGAAGTGGGGCACTGACTATCGCGCGAACTATAAGAAAGCGAACGGTTCGATTCCCGCAGGGAGTCAGATCCATCACATCGCCCCTCGTGCTGTGTTTAACGATAGTGGCTTAGCCCAAGAATGGGTAAAACGCGGCCTTACAAAACTAGATTACCCTGAGAATTTACAGGCATTGCCCCAGACTCAGAATGCCTATGATAAATCCGGTATCAAGATTCAGCATTCTGGTTCTCATGAAAGGTGGAGTAGACATGCTAGAGGGGTTTTTGGAGATGCACAGGAAGACTTAAAGGAACGGTATGGGAGTCTAGATAAGGTTCCTGATGATGTGATGAAAAAAACTAAAGATAAGGTCATGCAGCAATTGAGAGAAGACCTACTAGATAAAGATTTGGGACTTGAAAAAGGCTGGGTTGTACCCAAAGACAGTGGAATGGATAAGCTTTCTAACGCTCAACTAACCGATCAGATTGGATAACTGCAATCTCATAAAGGATTAGAACAATGTCAATAACAACAATTACAAAACAAGCTTATGAGCTAGATCATGATCCCGTGCATATTCGAGATACATCACGTGAATATGATGCGTATATTGTGGAATGGCCTGAATATCGAGAATATACAACTGAATTTTGTCGTCCAAATGACTTTGACTTTCCAAATCATGGAGTTGAATTTCATGGCTATGAAAGCTCTTTAAGCAGTACGGATTATCCTTACGATAATATTGGGTGGCCTATTATGTCTAAGCGGATGCTAAATACGCTTCTTTCTGTGAAAGAGTTTCCACATCGGACTTGGGATGTTCCTTTCGTTGGATTTCCTGATAATGCACCCGAAAGGCTTCTAAGAGAGGGACTCAGGGGCGGTGTGCGACATGAGAACGAGTTTGTAGCGGTTCAGATTTTGGAGTTATTGGACATCTTTGATCGCGAAAATTCAGTTTATAAAGAAGGATTTGTAAGTCCTGACAAAGTTCGATCTATCCGTAAGCTTGCCCTTCACGTTCCTGAAGAAGGCTTACCCCCTATTTTTCGTCTCAAAGTTTCTCCAGTACGGTTATACGTTTCCCCTGAAGGCCGCGCTGCTTTAGAAGCTGTCAACATCAAAGGTGTTAGATTTATATGATTTCTAATATTAATGCAAGTTTAGAGTAGCAAAATTTCTGAATTTCAAAAATTTTTAATGCCGATGTATCGAGATAAATGAAATTCAAAGCATTTTTAGAATTGACTTCATTGGTGTTAATTATCCAAGTAGACTTCAAATCTAAAACTTTTCAGATTTAAAAACTCATAACATAACTATTGAGTTAGTTTTACTGGAATTCTGATTCAGAATCAAAAATAAATCTCAGGAGTTTTCCTTGCAAATATTCTCGCGATCAATATCTAGTAATTCAGTGATAGTAATATCTGTGGCATCAAGTTGGTCTAAAAAAAGATCAAATCCATATTTTAGCTTGAAGTCAATTTCTTCTTGATAGAGGGGGACAAAAGCAATAAAATTTATAGTCTTATTTTCTCTGACTTTCAATTCCTTGAAACCGTCATCGAATAAAATTGGCCATAAAAGCAACGCACAACAAAGCTCAGTATTTTCTGCGTATGGCGTAGCCGGATCTCCATTTGGAACTGTATGCAAGTAATGGAGCCAAGTTTTGTATTCATGAGGGAAACGAGCAAGAGTCTTAAGCCAGCGAATAGGCCAGTAATTGCTTTCATCTTTAAGCCCTTCTGTGCTTAAGTCCCAAGTTGGAGGTAGACAAATAACCATTTCAGCATAGTGAGCATTCTCATATTTCTCAGGATTTGTCATCGGTAAATCACTCATGCCTGAAGTAATCAATGTAAAGTAGTCACGCTCAGGAGTAGGATTGACAACATGAACGTCAATATGAACTAACTCAGAAATTAGTTCATGAAGGACTGTTTCAGGAGAGCCTATATACTGTTCGATATGGTGATTAATCGCCTCAATAGCCATTTCATCGCTATCCGCCACCTTGAAGCCGTGCTGCTGTGATTCGTAACGAATAATTGGAGCACCAGATTCAGAATAACTAAATTGGTCATTCATAAATGTTCCTTTATTTATTTAAATGTTGCTCTGTTATTAAGTTTACTTCAATGATCTTTAAATATTGCTATGTGGATAAAAGCCCTTTTTCAAGTTCGATAGAAAGAGATGAGTGGCAAAGAGCATAGGATGGGTTGATGAACCCTGAGTTTCTTGAAACGGTGAATGGTCAATGGAATGTGACGACGCAACATAAAACTTTTACGGCAACAGGCGCTCAAGTCCCAGACCCCAACTACCCACCCACTGCGGCACAGACTCTACAGATATGGAATGCGGCTTGGGCAAGTTTGAAAAAAGACCCCGCGCAATTGCCCCCTGAACAACGCAAAGCCTACGAACGCGATTATCAAAATTATTTACAGGTGCAAAAGACACTTCAGGAGCAGGCAGCAGCGGAAAACTGGGCGGGTCAAGCGCTGACTTCGCTTAAATCATCACCCAAACCGCAAAAGTCAAGCAATCCTAAAGCGAAAACCTCTAAGGCGACCCCACCGCCTGTTTATCAGCCAACTTCTGCTGAATCTCAGCAGAAGTTGGATAAGTTGAAAGCCCAGAACGACGCATTGACCGCCAAGATTAATGCCCAACAGCAGCTCAAAGATGATGCCAATGCAAAAGCTAAAGCCAATCTGGACGCTCAGAAAAAACAGCTTGAGCGGCGAGAGCAAGAATTAAAAGCTCAGCTACAGCGAATAGAAAGCCAAGGACGAACCAAGAAAGCTGAAATTCAGACGGCACTTATCAACAGTAAGCTCAATGCGAATCGACAGCTTGGTGTGTCGATATTGTCGGTCTATTTAGACGCTGTGCCCCCTGAGCGTCGGCAACAGGTGATAGACAATGCAGCCGAGCAATATCATCGGCTGATGGGTAGACCCTATAATTTCAAAGACCCGAATGATCCCAACAATGAGCCGTCGATTCTCTCAGGCTATGTTTTGCAGGTGAGAGGGCAGAGTGGAGTAGCGAATGTACCCGTGGTAACGAAGCCGGATGGTTTGCCCAAACCTGCACAGACGCAGGGCGACAAAACATTACCAATACTGCCGATACAGCCGAAGAAACCGGATGGACAGCAGGGGAGCTTTTTGCCGAAGCCTCTACCGGATATGAAGCCTAAGTCTGAGGGTGAGCCAGATCAGACTGAGCCTGAGCAGGGTCAGCCTGTAACCAATAAGGCATCGGATCCATCTGAAGTTGAGCCGACGACAGCAAAGCAGGATAAGTCTAAAGGTCAGCAGAAAAGGACTAAACCAACAGCCTCTAGCGTGAAGAAAGCAATAGCAGCAACCCAGAAGTGGGGCACTGACTATCGCGCCAACTATAAGAAAGCGAACGGTTCCATCCCCGCAGGGCATCAGATCCATCACCTTGCCCCAAGAGCAGTCTTTAGAGACAGTGACCTTGCTCAAGAGTGGATACAGCGCGGCATTACAGGATTGAATGACCCAGAAAATCTAGAGGCGCTGCCTCAAACCAAGGATGCCTATGACAAATCAAAGGTTAAGATTCAACACTCTGGCTCTCATGAGAACTGGAATGACCACGTTACCGAGGTTCTTAATGAAGCACAAACAGACTTAATCAGAAAATACGGCACTCTGGATAAAGTTCCTGATGATGTGATGAAGCAGCGAAAAAACGAGATTATGCAGGAACTGAGAGATGACTTACATGATAAAGACTTAGGTATTGAAGAGGGCTGGATTAAGCATATGGACAGTGGAATGGATAGACTTTCTGAAGCTCAGCCTTCTGCTCAAATTGGATAGATGTCAGTTTACCAAGGAACGAGAATATGCCAATAACGACATTAGTAAAACAGGCTTATAGGTTAAAACATGATGTAGATCATCTCAATGAACTATCTCATCACTCTGATGCATTTATAGTAGAATGGCCCAAATATCGAGAGTATGACAATAAATTTGTAGAGCCAGATGAGTTTAAATATCCTAGTCACGGAGTTAAATTTTGTGGCTATGAGAGCTGCTTAAATGATGTAGACTATCTTCACAACAACGTGAGTTGGCCGATTATATCCAGACGAATGCTTACTACGCTTCTTGAAGTTAAAGAGTTTCCGCATCGTACTTGGGATGTTCCTTTTTTAGGCTTTCCTGATAATGTTTCAGAAGAACTTTTAAGACAAGGATTAAGTGGTGGTATTCGCCATGATGAGTTTGTTGCAGTGCAACTTTTGGATCAGCTAGATATTTTCGATTGGGAAAATTCTGTTTATACAATGAGTGAAGCTTTACCAGGTACTATTAGTAAAGTTAGAAAGTTGGCTCTCAAAGAAATTGAAGGAGGTTATCCGCCTATTTTTCGTATTAAGACAAAACCTGTTCCACTCTATGTTTCCCTCGAAGGTCGTGCTGCATTAGAAGCCGCCAATATCAAAGGTATTCGTTTCGTGTGAGGGACAGCATAAGAAGATGCTAATAACGACGACGAAGCAGGCTTACAAGCTAATGCATGATGCAATTCATATTGAAGACACATCACGAGACTATGATGCATATATTGTCCAGTGGCCTGAGTTTCTAGATTACGGGCTTAATTTTACTGACCCAGATGATTTTGAGTATCCCATTCATGGCGTTAAGTTTCAGGGTTATGAAAGCTCTTTAAGCGATACGGACTATCCCTATAATGATGTCAGATGGCCAATTATGTCTAAGCGAATGCTGAATACGCTTTTTGAAGTTAAAGAGTTTCCGCATCGTACTTGGGATATTCCTTTTTTAGGCTTTCCCGATAATGTTTCTGATGTAATGCTGGAACAAAAATTGAGTGGAGGTATTCGTCATGATAATGAATTTGTTGCCGTTCAGCTCTTGGAGGAACTAGACATCTTCGACTGGGAAAATTCAGTTTATGAGGAGGGGTATGTTGATTCAGACACTGTTAGCTCTATCCGCAAGCTTGCGCTTCATACACCAGATGATGGCCTGCCACCTATCTTTCGCCTTAAGGTAAATTCCGTTCCGCTATTTGTCTCTCCTGAAGGCCGCGCTGCCCTAGAAGCAGCCAATATCAAAGGCATTCGGTTTGTATAAAGTAGCTGTGCGTTTTGTTCCGCAGCTCAAACCGCAAAAAGTAAGGACAAGCTGGGTTGAGCACAGTGAAACCTAGCATCCATAATTATTTACAGGTGCAAAAACGCTGAAGGAGCAGGCGGCGGCGGAAGCCTGGGCAGGTCAGGTGCTGAAGTCGGTTAAATCAACTCAACCGCCAAAGTCAAGCAAGCCTAAAACCTCTAAGGCAAATAGGGTTATTTCATTCTAAAAAGAGACTTGAGCAAGCTGAAACCTTTCCTCTGCAAAACGTTTACCCGCTTCCCAAAAGCATCATGCAGAATTTTCTACCCATATGGCCATATAGAACTGGGTTGAGCACCTGCTCGCGCTAGAATCTCAAGCTGGCAGCGCATTCTCTCGTTTTACCCATCAATGCATCCCGCACAACATACTTCAGGAGATGCCATTCACGATATTTTCGAACCCTAGCGCGATAGGCGCAACCCAGACCAGTATGCTGAAGAAGTGATCGTAAGCAGCAATGCTCATCTCATCTTTAGGTCAAGGTTTCTTTGGTTGTGATTTAGGGCTACATGACAGAAGTTTGGGAAATTGATTTCTATTCCCGCCCCATCTTGGATGAGCAGGGAAAGAAGCTGTGGGAAGTCTTAATCTGTAATACTGATCGCACCTTTGAATTTGCGCGGTATTGTGCAGGTTCAGAGGCCAATGCGCGCTGGCTTCAGACGGTTTTAGGAGAAGCGATCGCCCTCTGGCAGTCTCAGTTCAAGCTCGGTGATGCCATAAAGCCCGAAAAAATCCGGTTCTTTCGGCGACCCATGACCGCCATTCTGACGCGAGCCTGTGAAGGCATCGGTATTCCGGCGCAGCAAAGCCGTCGCGCCTATGCGATGGTGCAGTGGTTGAGTGAGCGATCGCAGGCCATTTACCCAGAGCATCCAGGGTATCAGCCTAATATGGCTGCGCCCCCCAAATTTGAACCTGCTCCGGCATTGCCTTTACCCGATGCCTTGAAAGGCGACGGCTGGTCTTTTGTCTCGCTCAAATTTGCAGATCTTGCCGAAATGAATGGTTGGGATATCACCTTTCGCGACGGCATTCCTCTTGAGCTGCTGAAGCTTGACCCTGATGTAGCGGTTCCAGGACTCGTGATTTTCTCAAAACGGGCAGTCCCCTTGGCGGGTTGGATGTCTGGATTAGAGGTGGCCTCACTGTTTTATGAAGCCAAGCCCACCCCACGTCTGCTGCTTGAAACGGGCTTAAGCGATCGCTGGGTCGTGGCACCCCTGGGTAAACCAGAGCTTCAGAAAGAAGCCACTGACTTTGAGCAGGCCAAGCAGTTAGCCCAGCAGGTGCATTTCTTAGCAGTACAGGCAGGGCCAAAAGAAGAATCATTCGCAGGCTTTTGGCTGTTACAGACCCTCGACTTAGACTAGGGGCAAACCATGACGCAACCCGATGCCTCATCGTTTGCCGAGCGGCTGATTGATGTCGCCCTACAGTCTGGGGCAGAAGCGGCAGAAGTTTTTACAGAGCGCTCTATTAATCGCCCCGTTTTGTTTGAGGCCAATGTCCTCAAGCGGATTGAGACGCGAGATTCTGAGGGGACCTCACTGCGGCTTTGGGTAGAGGGTCGCCCAGGGTTAGCTGTCACCTACGGCGAAATGGAGCCACAACGGCTAGTGGATACGGCGATCGCCCTTAGCCAGCTCAATGAACCCGAGCAGATTGAGCTAACCGCGACCCCGCCCGAGATTGTAGATGGGCAGTATGGTCAAGCGGCACAGGTATCTCAGCTGATTGAATGGGGCAAAACCGCCCTGTCTACCATCCACACCCCAGAATTTAAAGACCTCCAGTGTGTTTTAGAGCTAGATACCGAAACCACCAGTACCGCGCTACTCAATTCAGAAGGCTTAGCCTGTCGGTACACCAGCCAAATGAACTCCGTCTACGGATCTGCCGAATGGGTGCGGGGAAACGATTTTTTGTGCGTTGAGGCCGAACAGACGCGACCCGCAATTTTAGACATCCCTGAGTTTGTAGAGAGTATGGTACAGCGCCTACGGTGGGCAAAATCGCGCAGCGCCTCACCCGTGGGCAGAATGCCCGTCCTGTTTGCCGGAAAAGCTGCCGACCTTCTGTGGACGACGGTAGAAGCCGCCCTCAGCAGTAAACGGGTGATTGAAAAGGCCTCTCCCTGGAATGACTGCCTTTGCGAACCCGTGGTTTCCCCGCTGCTGACCCTGCTGCAAGATCCACATATTGGCCCCTTTAGCTGCCCTTTTGACGATGAAGGCATCTCAACCCGATGCATTGAATTTATTCGAGAAGGCGAACTCCAGCTTTTTTATACTGATCGCACCACCGGACGGCAGTTGGGATGTGGCAGTACCGGCAATGGCTTTCGGCCTGGGCTAGAACGCTATCCTACACCAGGCTTATTTAACCTCATAGTCTCACCAGGCGATCGCAGTTTTGAAGCACTGGTCGAAGAAATCCAGGATGGCCTCATCGTAGATCAGTTTTTAGGCGATTCTGGCGGTATCTCTGGAGATTTTGCCATTAGCGTCGATCTGGGCTACCGCGTCAAAAAGGGCAAAATTGTAGGACGGGTCAAAGATACCCTGGTGTCTGGCAATGTGTATGAAGCGCTGAATCAGGTGATTGCCCTAGGCAATGACATTGCTTGGCATGGGTCTTGCTCCACCCCTTCAATTTTGGTAGACGGCTTATCGGTGACGGCTTAGAACCCTGTCTTCGATTAAAATTAAAGGCGACTGGCACTCATGAGATCCCATTTATATTTGTTGGAGAAGACCTGTGACGACACAACCCGTGAACTGTCTTGAAGCCTGCGTGAACGGCTGTATTTTAGGCGATGAATGCCCCCATCGTGAACATGTGGCGGCAGCTTCAAAATTTATTCAAAATACGTCAATGGATGAAATGCTGGCGATCGCCGAAG
>JANNDV010000041.1:0-3256 GCA_031387975.1 Acaryochloridaceae cyanobacterium OTE_75_metabat_521
GGCAATCAGCGCAGGGGAGGTTTTGCCATCATAGAGTGCCTTGAGAAAATTGAGGGGAGTAGGCGCATCAATGAGCTGTTTGCGCAGATCTACTAGCGGTACGGTCTCGCGCATTTTGTCTATTTCTTTGTCTTTATGCCAGACAATTTTTTCAAGAATATTGCACGGTTCTGCGTCATCGGCCTTGATTTTGTAGCTTAAGGCTTCAACCGCAATGGCAGGATTGGGGGGACGACGACGAATTTGCATGGTTCGGGTTGATAACAATGGGTTGGTAGACGTAATTATTTATGCAATTTTCAGATCAGTCACAAACACTCTGCATTACCCCACCCCAGCCCTCCCCTTATAAAGGGGAGGGAGCCAGTCCATATTCTTCCCCCCTTTATAAGGGGGGACTGAGGGGGGTAACGCAGGGTGCCCAAGCAAGCAACAATTCTGGAAACCATATTTGCCAATCATTTTGTTCAGGCACTTAGATTGAGTGAAACACAAACTTTGAGAGAAACACTAGTACCGAATACGCGGGTCAATATAGGCGTTGACAATATCGATCGCAATACTGGCAATCACCACAATCACCGCAAAAAAAACAATAATCCCCTGCACCGTGGGGTAGTCTCGCTCCGAGATCGCCTGATACAGACGACTCCCTAGCCCAGGCCAAGAGAACGTCACCTCGATCAGAATCGCGCCTCCTAACATGGCGGCAATGGTTAGCCCCAACACCGTCACAATCGGAATCAGCGCATTTCTGAGGGCGTGGACGAGTAAGACCCGCCGCTCAGGAATGCCTCTTGCCCGTGCCGCCTCGACGTAATCTGCCTTTAGGGTTTGCTTGAGGTTAACGCGCACAATGCGCTCAAAAATACCGCTGAGCAATAGCCCCAAAGAAAAAGAAGGCAGCGCAAGATAGTACAAAGACATCCCAAACGCGCCAAAGTCGCCCGATAGCACACTATCTATCGTAAACAATCCTGTTGGGCCGGCAGGAGGTATTGCCGTCGCAGCATAGCGAGTCGCCAGGGGGAACCATCCCAACTGTACCGAAAACAAAAGCTGAAACATCATCCCGACCCAAAACAGGGGCATGGAGTAGGTCACAATGCCAAAAATCCGGCCTGCGGCATCCAGTGGAGTATTGGGACGGGATGCCGAGACAATCCCTACCCCTACCCCAATCAAAAGGGCGATCGCCATACTAAAAATCGCCAGTTCTGCTGTTGCCGGAAAAAATTCCTGAATAATGTCCCAGACAGACAGTCCTCGACTCGACAAAGAGGTGCCTAAGTCCAGTCGAAGCAAAGTTTGGAGATAGTGCAGATACTGCACCCAAATCGGATCCCCTAACCCAAGCTGTTGGCGCACCAACGCCTTTTGCTCCTCTTGGGCACGAGGGCCCAAAATGGCATCTACGGGGTCGCCTGGGGTGGCGCGCAGCAGCAAAAACACGACAGTGGTCACAGTCCACACCATCAGCGGAGCCAATAGCAGCCGCGAGATCACATAATATTGCAGCGCACGAATCCGAGACATGAAGCAATTTCCCTCAGGTTTACTTACTCAGCGTCCAGAACGGGAACTGCTGGCTAGGCTGGAGCTGAATGCCCTTTATCCCTTTTTGGGCAAACACATAGTCTTTTTTCTGCCAGAGCGGGATGTAGGGCACCTCCTTTGCCAGAATGGCCTGAAGCTCTGTCAAGGGCTTGAGCCGCTGTTTGGGGTCACGGATCTGGCGCTGCTGGTCAATTAGTTTGTTGGCGCGATCGCTATAGAAAAACGAACCCCAAGACTGGCTTTGTCCCTTTTGACAGCCCGTCTTGACCGAACCCTTCTCGCAGGCTAAAAACGGCTGAAGGTAGGTATCTGGGTCATAGTAATCCCCCGCCCAGTCGAGCATAAACATGGGGTAGGTGCCCTTGGCTAGGTTTTGATAGGCCGTTGCCGAGTCAACACTATTCACGTCGATTTGAACCACATCGCTGTAGCCCTGACTCACCATGGCCTTAATGGTCGCCGCTGCCACCCCATCGCTGGTGAGGTTAGAACGGTACCAAAGGCTTAGCTTCAGGGGCTTGCCAGGGGCATACCCAGCGTCCTTCAGCAGGCTGCGAATTTTATCTTTGCCCAGCTTTTGCTGCTGGTCTTTAAAGACGGGCTGGCTAATCCCCGTAAAGATAGTGGGCACCAGGGTATAGAGAGACTCTGCTTGGCCTCTGAAGACCCGATTGTTCAGCACGTCTCGGTTAATGATGGCGGCAAGCGCCTGACGCACTTTGACTTTAGAGAGCGCCTCGTCTTTGGTATTAAGCATTAAGAAAGTAATAAAGTTGCTGGGGCCACTGATGGCCTGCCAGTCTCCTTTTTTCGCGTCATTGTCTAACGCCTGGATTTGGTCAGGGTCTAAAGACTGATAGGCCACATCAATCGATCCGGTGCGAAAGGCGTTAAATAAATTGGCCGGACTTGAGAAGATTTGGATATTAACGCCTTTATTGGTCGGCTTGGTATCCCAATAGTCTTCAAAAACTTCGAGACGAATCGAATCGCCGCCCACTTTTACCAGCTTGTAGGGGCCTGTCCCCACAAATTGATTCGGCAGAAACTGCCCAACGCCCTTTTTATAGGTTTTGGGAGAGACGGCAACCAGCCCAGAAAAGGCCAGCAGGTTTGTAAAGGCAGCAAAGGGCTTTTTGAGCGTGATGGTTAGCTCTAAATCTCCCGTCGCCTGAATGGATTTCACCGGATCGCTAAGCAGACCCGCAGGGTTGCCGCCATTGGCAATAAAGCGCTCGAGCGAAAAGGCCATTGCTTTGGCATCAAAGGGGGTGCCATCGTGGAACTTCACGCCTTTGCGGAGTGGAATGGTATACACCAGC
Organism: Acaryochloridaceae cyanobacterium OTE_75_metabat_521; assembly: GCA_031387975.1. GTDB lineage: Bacteria > Cyanobacteriota > Cyanobacteriia > Thermosynechococcales > Thermosynechococcaceae > JAAURS01. Next base: position 2,880 of record JANNDV010000041.1, read on the forward strand.
CCGTCTTCGCTGACCTGGGGCAGCGCCGTCGCCAGTTTTGGCTTGAGCTTGCCAGACCCTGGCGCGTAGTCGTAGAGGCGATCGCCCAGGTTATAAAGCAAATTCCCTGAAAACACTTCGTAGGAATCTGCTGGGTCAAGGGTGCGGAATTTCGCGGTGGTGCCAATGACCAGGCGATCGCTCCCAGTTCCGCCGCCAGGGGGCGTTGATTTGCCGCAGCCTGTGACCAAAAGTAGGCTGAGTCCAGCGACTAAGCCGCCTAAACAATAAGCGGAGGTCTGAGAGCGTAGGGTGGCATGGGTGAAGCGCCCCGTCAACGACCGATAAATCTTGTGAGTCTGTAGCAAAGTAGACAAAGACTAAACATCTCTAGCAAT
>JANNDV010000047.1:0-9224 GCA_031387975.1 Acaryochloridaceae cyanobacterium OTE_75_metabat_521
TGCCAACCACCCTGCACCCAAAATTGTCGTGATTTTTGAATAAACTTATCAGCCCGACGATTATCGTTTATATCAAGCCGTTCACAGGTTGCCCGTCCTATCGCTGATACGCCAAGAATTCTGAGCTTGTCAGCCGTCCAAATAAAATGTTCAGCCCAGATTCGCTGACGTGGATTAAAAAGCAATGACTCATTCTGCGTTTCGGGGTCAATGCCAACCGTAAAATTATAGCGACGCTCATTACAGCGGCGGCAGGCTAAAGCTAAGTTTTCAAGATCGTCTGCACCACCTAAAGACTGAGGCGTAAGATGATCAATCGTTAAAGGAGCCGTACTCAGAAATTCAGGAGAATGACAATATTCACCTAGAAAATTGGCACGCTGCCGAACCAATAATTGAATGTTGTAAGAAATTTTCACGATTGAGCAGAAAGCATCGCATTGGCGTAGGTAAACATCATATCAAGTTCTCCAAGCGCCTCTAGCTCCGCCGCTTCATCTGGTGTTAAGCGATCTGCTTTTTTCTGGTCTAGAAGCTCTTGGAGGCGATCGCCCAGTTCCTGATTAAATTTGAAGAGCTTGAGATTATTGATCGTTTCGACCCGAATGCCAGTCGCGATCCAATCTGAGGGTTTAATCACAGTTGCAGTCATAGTTTTACCTACTCTTAGCATTTTCATTATACGAGGGCGATCGCACCATAACTGAGTGGAGAAAGGCGAGCAGCGTGAGGCGATCGCGAGGCAAGTCTTGCAAGAGCGCGATAGTGTCTAGAAGTTTAGGCTGCATCTTCGTGACTAAAAGCGATCGCCTTTCGGTCAGTTATTGTACTGAGATTGAGATGTAAAAGGGCTGCGCGGACAAGTTATCTAGCGGCGACGCCCCCCCGAACGACTGCCAAATCCAGACGAGCGACCGCTGCCAAATCCAGAAGACGGCGATCGCCGATAGCTGCTGTTGTTTGACGACCCAGATGAGTCAAGACTATTGGAACCAAAGCCCTTGCCCGTCGAACGCTGATTCGACGAATTGTTTGGGTTAACGCGGGTGCTAGAACTGCCAAAGCCGTTGTTTGAGCGCTGGGTAGATCGATAGACAGTCCGGTTGCGCTCCACTGCGGGCGCTTGGTTATAGCGTTCTCTATAGGACGATGAGGCTTGGCTGTAGGAATTGCCGTAACCCCCATGACCAAACAGTCCGCCACCCTGCTGATATCTGGGCGGCATGTAGTATTGGGGTCTAAACAGCATGTTCCCCACCACTTGACCGACCACTTGTCCTGCGATCGCCCCTGCAAAAGGACTCCAGAAATTAGATTCTTGACGCACCACGCGCGGTTCGGTTTGACCCGTTTGTGGATTTTGAGCTTGCTCTACTACGTTATGGACGTACTCCAGCTTAAAGTCTTGAGGGATATGCAGGGCAGACTGTCCATCCTTCACCTGTAAGTAAGATTTTTGGGCTGCTGTCACTTCTTCAGGGGTGAGCTGCGCCATCTGAAGCGCAGTGGTACGAAAGGTCGCCGGAGTATTGGCAGGCGTATTGAGTAGAAAGAGCGTATATTCGCCATTGCCATCGTTGTAGGTGGCCTGCTGTACGTCGTACTTACCATCGGCGATCGCCGTTGCACCCTTTGCCGAACTTGATTTTGCAGGTGTAGAGGCTTGTGTTAGTGTTTTATTTCCCTGAGCGGTTTTGTCAGGTTCTGCTCCGCCACCACAGGCGATCGTCGTCCAGCTTAGAAGTAACACCAAGCCAAAGGCTACGAACTGACGGGGTTTAAAAGAGGCGTAAACCGTGAGAAGGCCTTTCAACATAACAGGTTTCATGGGGCAAACAGTACCTATGCTTAAAGACTGTAGTAGTAAACAATGGGTATAGCTAACGATCTAAAGAGGGATTAATTCAGGGAAATTGACCAAGATTTGATCCGGCGTGAGTTCATCGCCCAGTTGGGCAGGTGAAAAATGGATCTGAACAGCGCGCAGAGAATTTTGATAATGCAAATTCACCAAGGCTTTGAAGCCCGCCTTTAGGGCATCCATATTAGAGAGGTCAGCCTCTAGTTCGGGCGCTTCCCCTTCATAGGCGACGGTGAGCATCACAATAATATTTCGGGTAATGGGCACCACTAAGGGGTCGGTGGTTTGACTGGCAGCAACGCTCAGATCTGGCTGGCTTAGATAACGCTGGGCAGAGTCTGTAAATAGCTCGTTCACAAAATTTCCGGCTTCGCCTTCATCCCAAAAGGCATCGCCTTCGTTGGCAGCAGACTGCCAGTAAACTTCTGACTGAAGCAGCGTTTGGCAAACCATGACGAGTTCTTCGCCGAGCGCCTGCATATCGCCCTCTGCTTCGTCTGCGGTCAGTGCGGCCTGGTTTAGAACACCTAACAGCGGTGCAACCTGATCGCCTGCTAGGTGTAAAAATACGCGGCAGACCACGTAACGGGTACGGCCACTGAACTGATTGATGCGATCGCGCCAAGAATTCACGCTAGTACCTAAAGCTCTATTTGTCGTTAATCCTATCGTTTTTGCGTAAAAGTCAGCGTACGGCTTTTACAACTCGATGGGGTGGTGTTATGGGTCGGTTTTTACTGAGTGACGCTGCCCAGAGCGTCACGCTCAAGCAGATCCAAGCCGATAAATCATTTAGGATGGCAGTGAGCAAAAATACTGTACTGTCTTCGCTGCGGTACTCCCAAGCCCTTCATGGTTTCTATTGCACGCAAAAACCTTTTTCAAGATCTGCCTCGTTTTATCGTGGCTCAGGCAGGCATTATGTTTGCAGTGGGCTTGGTGACGATTCAGACAGGGTTGCTCAATGGGTTCACGCGCTCTTCTAGTCTGCTGATTAATAGCGCCAATGCCGATCTATGGTTGGCCTCAAAAGATATTCGCCACCTCGACTTTACCCTGCCCATTCCCTACAAAAACCTGAAGCAAGCCCAGCAGGTTGAAGGCGTAGAACGCGCAGAGGCGCTGATTACACAGGGTTCGGTTTGGCGCTATGGAGTCGAAGGGACGGCTACGGCTGGGGCGATCGCCCCCATTCGTATTATTGGCTTTGACCCCGAAGGCTCTCTTTTTCATCCTGCCCCCGTCTCTGAAGGGAACTGGGATAGTCTTAACCGCCCCTATACTTTTTTTGTAGATAAGGTAGACCTCAAAACCTTAGACGTCAAACGGATTGGGGATGGCGGCGAAATTGGTTCCTATAAAGGTGAGATTGTCGGTCTAACCAGCGGTATTCGATCCATTGTGTCGAGTCCCTACGTTTTTACGTCTCTGCCCAACGCAACAGCCTTTCTGACATCCGCGATGGTACAGCCTAAGGCCGAACAACCTGCTCCGTTAGCACTACGAGATGAAAACCGAGTCACCTACATTCTGATTCGGGCAAAACCAGGGGTAGATCTTGAGCAGCTTAAGCGCCGTCTTGAAGCCGCCGTGCCGGATACCAAAGCCTTAACCCAGTCAGAACTGACATCCATGACCCAAACCTATTGGCGAGACAGCACTGGCGTGGGCTTTATTTTGGGCTTGGGCGCGGTTGTCGGTGTGATTGTCGGCACTGTGGTGGTGGGGCAAATTTTGTACTCCTCCGTCACCGATCATCTGCGAGAATACGGCACCTTAAAAGCAATGGGTTCGTCGGACTGGTTTATCTATCGCATTATTCTAGAGCAGGCGCTCTGGATGGCAGTGTTGGGATATTTGCCTGGAATGGGTATTGTGCTGGTCTTAGGGAGCTGGGTGCAAAAAACACAGGCCATCCAGATTTTAGTTGGCCCCATGACCGCTGGAGGTGTTTTGGTCTTAACCATTGTGATGTGTTGTGGAGCCGCTATTTTTGCCATTCAAAAAGTGACGCGTTTAGATCCAGCGATGGTGTTTAAGTCGTGATGATAGATCACTGAACTCAATCCTCTCCCAATCGTAAAGTTACCGAGACAGCGTTCATGCCATTTTCTTTTATGACTCAAGCTATGGAAACGCCGCCGATTGGCCTAGCCCTAGAGTATGCCGTCTATGCCGAGGGCATTGAGATGGTGTTTTCTACAGGAGATCAGCCGCTCAAGGTGCTGAAGGGCATTGACCTCAAAATTAAGACGGGCGATATTCAGCTTTTGATGGGGCCTTCTGGCTCTGGCAAAACCACGCTCCTCTCAATTTTGGGCGGTATTTTGACCCCCACGGCAGGCAGTGTATGTTTACTGGGGCAATACATTACGGCGCTACCTCGCCATCAACTGGCGCAGTTTCGGCTGCAAAATATGGGGTTTATTTTTCAGGGGTTTAATTTATTCCCGGCGCTTACGGCGGCAGAAAATATTGAGGTGGCGCTCAATCTAAAAGGGTTGCACGGTCATGAAGCCCGTCAGCAGTCTTTGAAGCTATTAGAGCAGGTGGGTTTAGGGGACAAAAGCAAAAGCCTACCCTCCGATTTATCGGGCGGACAAAAGCAGCGGATTGCGATCGCCCGTGCCTTAGCAGGCAAGCCCCGCCTCATCTTTGCCGATGAACCCACGGCAGCGCTAGACTCTCAGCGCGGTCGAGCCGTGATTGAGCTACTGCGATCCTTAGCAAAAGAAGAAGGCTGTACGGTGGTCATGGTGACGCATGACCCGCGCATTATGGATATTGCAGATCGGGTAGTTTACGTCGAAGACGGCATGATTTCACCTGAGCCTCCTGGCGGCACCAGCAGCGGCATCAATACTCATCATTCTTAATTGGGAGCGCGATGCGAGCTTTTATCACAGGCGCGACGGGATTTGTTGGGGCTAATTTAGCACGACTTTTATTAGCACGGGGCTATGAGGTACGGGCGCTGGTTCGACCCGAGAGCCGTCTGGATAACCTCAAAGGGTTGGGCATCGAAACCGTCCAAGGAAATCTTTGCGACCCCTCTCTAGGGTTGCTTATGCAAGATTGTCAGGTGGTGTTTCACGTTGCGGCGCACTATAGCCTGTGGCAGTCCGATCGTGAGCAGCTTCATTACAGCAATGTTTTGGGCACGCGCAATATTTTGGCAGCCGCGCGAGAGGCAGGGGTGGAGCGCACGGTGTATACCAGCTCCGTCGCGGCAATCGGGGTGCCCAAAAAAGACGCAAAGACAGACATCTCCATTGCGGATGAAACCTACCAAAGCCCTGTGGAGCGGCTAGTCGGAGACTACAAAAAGTCAAAGTATTGGGCAGAGCAAGAGGCGCACGAGGCGGTTCGCAACGGGCAAGATGTGGTGATTGTAAACCCTAGTACGCCCATTGGCCCTTGGGATATTAAGCCGACACCCACAGGCGATATTATTCTGCGGTTTCTGCGGCGACAAATGCCGTTTTACCTCAACACGGGGCTGAACCTTATCCATGTGCAGGATGTGGCGGAGGGGCATCTTTTGGCGCTAGAGAAGGGTAAGACGGGCGATCGCTATATTTTGGGCAATGAAAACGTCACGCTCCAGCAAATGTTGGCTATGCTGTCTGAGCTAACGGGGCTGGCAGGGCCAAAGGGCACCATTCCGGCCTGGATTCCGCTGGGGGTGGCTTGGGTAGACGAAAAAGTTTTGGCGCGTCTGGGTAAGCAGCCATCGGTGCCCCTCGATGGCGTGCGAATGTCTCAGCAGATGATGTTTTATGACGTAACCAAGGCAAAGCGGCTGCTGGGGCTTCCGCAAACTCCAATCAAGACGGCGCTGCAAGAATCGGTCAACTGGTTTATCAATCACCATTACGCAACGCTTCCTTAGCGTTTTTCAGGGTTTAGGTGGGTGCATGCGCTTGCGTTTGTACCCACAATGCGCCATGATACCGAGCGGCAAAGCGGATGGGTTGAGCAGGATGCAACTCAGTGCTTTGAAACTAAGTGCTCTGCAATAGAGTCTTGTACTTTGCTACAACGCCCAGAGGATGTTTTATTGAAGGTGCGATCGCTGTGCAACTAAACGTAAAACGAAGCCTAAAACTACGCTGGCTCTTTCCATTAACTGCGATCGCCCTCCTCGGCTTCACGCAATCTGCTTGGGCGGGTAAGCTGGTCTACTGGAAATTTAATAAATCGCTGAACCGCATTGAGTTTATTACCAATGAAGGGGTAGAACCTCAGGCCAAATTTGTTGCAAACCCAGCCCGATTAATTATTGATATCCCCGACACAACCGTCGATAAGTCAAAGCAGAAGAAACAAAGAAACGTCTCACGCTTCATCAGAGAAGTGCGCGTGGGGCAAGTGAACCGCGATACAACTCGTCTGGTGGTAGAGATGGGTTCGCAGTACACCCTACGAGCTAGTGATGTCAAAATTCGCAGCATTTCACCCAACCGTTGGTTTATACAGATTCCTAGTGCGCTATCGGTAGACTCGGCGATTTCTCAAGTTTCAGCGCCCATTCAAATTGATGTGGATATGCCTGGTGGTCTTCCCTCGCAAACCATTACCATTGACCCGATCGACTCCATCGACTCAATTCCCCCTGGCAAACGAATTCCTTTTCCCCGAAGACTCCCGCCGCCCCGAAGACTTCCCCCCCAAAGACTTCCGGTTGAAATCCCTACAACTATTGAAGTGCCTCCTCGTAAAGCCTCTACACCAGCGTCTGTCAGAACACCCATTAAGGCAGGTGCAGCGGTCGTTGCCATTGATCCTGGTCATGGCGGTGGAGATCCTGGCGCAGTGGGGATTAATGGGCTTCAAGAAAAGACATCGGTGCTATCTGTGAGTCTCCAAGTGGCAGAGCAGCTCCGCCGTCAAGGCATTAATGCGGTCTTGACCCGCACCAGTGATCGCGAAATTGACCTTCCGCCTCGGGTTGCAACGGCAGCGCGGGTGAAGGCGGATCTCTTTGTGAGTATCCATGCCAATTCGATTAATCTCAGCCGCCCCGATATTAATGGGCTAGAAACCTATTACTATGCCAGTACCCAAGGCTATCGCTTAGCCCGCGCAATTCACAATCGCATTCTTAAAAATACCGATATGCAAGATCGCGGTATTCGGCAGGCTCGTTTTTACGTGATTCGCCGCACAAAGATGCCTTCTGTTTTGGTTGAAATTGGGTTTGTGACGGGGGCTAGAGATGCGGCTCGATTGTCGTCTTCTGCTCAGCGCACTCAGCTTGCCGAGGCGATCGCCCAAGGCATTGTAGACTACATCCAAGGCCGATAAACCCAAGCTACCAATCTGGGCAAAAGCACGTAGCTTAGACTGGAGAACGGAACCAATCCTGTAAATCTGAAGGTTGCGAGAAATCTAGCAGCGCTTCACCCAAAGATTCGAGTTGAGACAGCGACAGAGCCTGAACCTTTCCACACAACTCTGGAGATACTGCACCAAAGCGTCGAGCAAGTAGACGAAGAATGAGCTTTGCTTCGCCTGCCTGTTCCCCCTCTTGTCTGCCCTCTTGTCTGCCCTCCTGCGACGCTTCTTGATACACCTTGGTTTGTCTGAGTTCGCTGAGTCCAAACATACGCTCTATCTCCTCTCGACTATTGGACTTTGGACAAGATTGAGGCTCAAAAGGGATGAACTCCACCGAAGAAAGGATAATGACGGTTCGATCTTAAAGACCCATCATTATCCCCACTTCTATTATGCCTATACCTCTCACCGAGTCTGACCTTAAAAATTTTCGAGAGCAGTTATACAATGAGTTTGAGCACCGAGCAGATAGTGCAATGGACTTGTTGGATGCCCTCTGTAGCAATAACAATTCACCAAGTGTTGTGCAATTAAGCCTCAACCCTTTGTTCCGAGCAGGGTATAGTACTCTTTTTAAGACGATTGCTGAATCTCTTATACCCGATGTAACTGAGCAAGAGAAGGTACAACCAGCAGATATTACACCCCAAAAAGAACAACTATTCCAGTGCTTAGACCTGATTGCTCAAGTTGTACCCCAACCGCAGCAACGCCTCTTCTTCCTCATGGGTCTGGACTGTACCAGTATTGGGCGACCTTTTGCTAAAACCTTGGAAGACCGAGGAATGGTATATCAACCTACTCAGATTAAGGGAAACAAGCCCATTACAATCGGTCATAGCTATTCGCTTATTGCGATTCTGCCTGAGCGAACCGAACAGGATGCTCCCTGGACTATTCCGCTAGAGATGAGTCGGGTGTCTACAGAGTCGAACAGTACCCAGCAGGGAATTGCTCAAGTGGATTCCGTCTTGAATCATCCAAACATGCCTTGGACAGACAAACTATGCGTCTTAGTCATGGATAGCGCTTACGGTAATCATAAATTCTTGATGCCATTACAGGAGCATGAAAATCTAGTCACCATCGCAAGGTCTCGCAGTAATCGGGTGTTCTATCAATGCCCTCCACCTTCAGAAATACCACCTAGTAAAGGACATCCTCGCTGGTATGGGGAACGCTTCGACCTCAAGGACCCACAAACTTGGCATCAGCCCAGTGGTGTGGATCAAACCTCCTATCAAACGTGCAGAGGTCGAACGGTTACGGTCACGATTACGGCTTGGCAGAACATACTCATGCGGGGCAGCAAGGCGTTGCCAACTCATCGGTCTCCCTTTACCTTATTGCGTATTGTCAGTACGGATGAAGGGGGGAAACCTATGTTTAAGCCCATGTGGCTCATCGTGATGGGTCAGCAACGTTCAGAAATCTCTTCAGTGCAAGCCCAGCTAGCCTACCGTCAGCGCTTTGACCTAGAGCACACGTTCAGATTTGGCAAGCAAAAATTACTCCTGAGTGCTTTTGAGACACCCAATACTGAACGTGAAGAACAATGGGTTCATCTGGTCATGCTTGCCTATGTCGAACTCTGGGCGGCTCATGCCATTGCAGTGTCCCTCCCCCGCCCTTGGGAAATCTATCTTAAAACCGAGGCATCGGCTCGAATTAGACCCTCAAAGGTACAGCAGGACTGGAATCGATTAACTTCCCAATTGGGTACACCCGCCGCTGCTCCCAAACCCCGAGGTAAATCCTCTGGACGGCAATTGGGGCAATCTCAGGCTCTTCGATTACGAGTTTCAGTGATCGCAAAGAAGAAGTCTCGCAAGTCTGAGATTCCAATCGCGGCATAACTTGTAGCAAGAGGGCTAATCCTCTTTGTCTACTCACTCGCTATCAGCAGGTGAGGGAATTTGAATCGGGGAAAAATCTTAAATTGTCCAAAGTCCAATTGGTCTGCGATATCATGCATTTCAGCACGTAGCCAGTGAATCTCCCACTCAAGGTTCGCTTCATCCTC